>CAZRAQ010000029.1:0-22131 GCA_964598015.1 uncultured Methanoregula sp.
CTGGGTATCAGGCACATCACCCTGTACTCGTTCTCGACCGAGAACCTGTTACGGGACAAACAGGAGGTAAAGTACCTGTTTGACCTCTTTAAAGAGCGGTTCACCAGGATAGCCCGGGACGAACGTGTCCACAGGGACAGGATCAGGGTCAGGATGGTGGGCGATCGGTCCCTGCTGCCGGATGATCTCATCTCCGTTATTGCACAGGCAGAGGAGGCAACCTGCACATACGACTCGTTCTTCCTGAATGTCGCACTCGCCTACGGAGGTCGAAACGAGATCGTGCGAGCGGCAAAAGAGATACTCGAGAAGGTCAGAAATGGCGAATATAAACCTGATGCCATCGACTCAGCACTGGTAGAGCAGCACCTTTGTGCCGACCATAACCTTCCTCCTGTCGATCTTGTCATCCGGACCGGCAATGAATACCGGACCTCAAACTTTCTCCCCTGGCTTGCAAACGGTCATGAGTCGGCAGTATATTTCTGTGCTCCTTTCTGGCCAATGTTCCGCAAAATTGACCTTTTAAGGGCAATCCGCGTCTATTCACAGCGCCAGGATGCAACGACTACCTGACGGCAACACCGCTTATTTTCCAAACCGTCTCACCCTTGCCTGATAATCACGGAGAGCCCTGAAAAAATCGATCTTCCGGAACCACTTCCAGTTCACATCGGAAAAGAACAATTCCGAATACACTGACTGCCAGATGAGAAAGTCAGTAAGGTGCGACCCTCCAGTTTTTATCACGAGGTCAGGAGAATAGGGGAAGGTGAGGTACTGTTCAAATGTCTGCTCACCGAGTGTTTTTGGGTTGTTCCCATCTTCTGCCATCCTTTGGATACAACTGACTATCTCTTCCCTGCCGCTCTTGCCCACTGCCACGCATACATCCATTCCTTCCCCCACTATCTCGGTGGTATCTTTTATGTGGAGATGCAGTCGTGCATGGGCTCCCACTTTCAGAATCATCTCCAGATAGGGAGAGATGTGTGCCGGATCGACAGTGCTGATATGGAAGGTAAGGCCCTGAATGGCCGGAATGGGTCGTTGTTCCCTGCTGCCCTGCCGGCGGTTCTTCTCTGCCATATGATCATTGACGAGAAGGCACCATCGGGTCACCTCCTCGAGTTTCCCGGGAGAGGCCGCCATATCGCTCTCCGTGATCATAAAACAGAGATGGCCGGGGAGCATTTCAATCCCGCGAAGGAGAGCCCGTTCATAAATCCAGCGGATCATGCAGCCCACTCCAGAAGCTCTTTACTCCTCATTGTATTGAGGAGATCGCTCGCGGACGACCACCCTCTCCGGCACGTCATGACTCCATAGTGCATAGAGGATAATTCTGTAATGGCATGAGCATCGGTGCCAAGAGCGATCCTGACCCCCTGTTCCACTGCCTCCCGGATGTATGCATCATCGAGATCGAGCCGGTAGGGAGAGGCGTTGCATTCCAGGGAGGTCCCGGTCTCCTTCGCCCTTTCAATCACCCGTGCCATATCCACCGCATACCCCTGCCGCTTCCCGATAATCCTGCCAGTCGGATGACCGATGATATCCACGTGTTCATGTTCAACAGCCGAGAGAATGCGTCGTGTCATGATATCCTGCGGCTGTGAAAATCCCGAATGGACAGAGGCTATGACGATATCAAGATCTGCAAGGGCCCGGCCCGGGAGACCAAGCGTGCCATCAGCAAGGATATCGACTTCAACCCCATGGAGTATCCTGCACGATGAGGAGCGGTTGACCCTCTCTATCTCATGCGACTGTTTCCTGAGACTCTCCTCATCGAGACCATGGGTGATCCCGAGGGTTGCCGAGTGATCCGAGCAGACGATGTACTCGTACCCGTGGTTTTCCCCTGCTTTCCCCAGTTCAGCGAGAGAGAGGATGCCATCGCTCCAGCTGCTGTGTACATGGAGATCGCCCCGGATATCCCGGGTTTCCACCAATGCGGGCAGGGAATGGGAGAGCGCCCGTTCCACCTCACCCCAGTCCTCCCTCAGTTCCGGCACAATATAATCCAGCCCAAGAAAGGAGAGCATCGCTTCTTCCTCTGAAAATTGTGTTCGGGAACCGGTTGAACGATCTTCAATGCCATATTCGTTCAGCTTGTAACCGCGGGCAATTGCGATCTCCCTCAGTTTTATATTGAATGCTTTCGAGCCCGTGAGGTAGAGCAGCATGGAACCAAACTGCCCTGGCTTCGTGAAGCGAACATCCACTCTGCATCCAAGGATCCGAAGAGAGGTCTTCTTGTCACCATCATCAATTACCTCGTCTGCAATAGTCCGCAGTCTGGGGTTGAGCAGGCCGGGAGGTTCACTGCTGACCACATCGATATCCCCGATGCTGCTCTTTCCCCTCCGGTAGCTGCCTGCAAACGCATAGGTCCCGGGATCAAGGACCGACTGGATTTTTTCGACCACGGCATCCGCTTCCAACCGGTTCATGCGCCCGGACTGGTCACGGTATCTTGCAATGGATTTCAGAAATCCTTCCTCTTTTTTCTCTCCAAACCCCCTGACCGCCCTGATACGATGTCCCCGTGCGGCCCGTTCCAGGTCTTCGATACTCTGGATATTCAACTTCTTCCAGAGCGTTGCAACGGTTTTCGGGCCGACGCCTTCAAGGTTCAGGAGCTCAATCACGCTTCCGGGTATCCCGGATTTCAGCTCTTCAAGTTCATCGAAGGTCCCTTTCTGGACAATTTCACGTATTTTTCGCGCGATATTTTTTCCAATCCCGTCAATCCGGGAGAGGGCATCTTCATCTATTCCTGCAACCGGGGTTGCGAGCCGGCCGATAATCTCGGAAGCCCGGTAAAAAGCCCGTATTTTAAAGACATTATCCCCTTGTATCTCGAGGATCTGACCCATGAGGTTCAGAAGCGCTGCAACATGCTCGTTCGTACCTTGCATCTGACCTGAAACGCTCCTGTATGTACTATCACTGTGTTCTGTTGACCGGTGCACTGATATGCATTTCTTCCCTACGGTCTCTGTTGGCAGGGAGCTGTTGCGGGTAATGCAATGTATCGCCCGATTTGAGAGGTATTATACAAATTCATAAGTGCATTCATGACGATTCTTTCTTATGGAACCCTCCTCTTTCAGGGAAGATCTCCTGGAAGCTCTGTTCAAGATCGAGACCTCCGGGGAGAAGAGACCTGCACCAGAGGAGATCGCCAGATTGCTTGGAAAAAGTCCGGCCGATACCCTTGCCGTCGTCAGAGAATTGGAGCAGGAGGGAGCACTGATCTCCGATTCCAATGGATTGCTTCTCCTGACATCGACAGGGAGGGACATCGGGGGAAGGGTTATGCGGAAACACCGGATTCTTGAATGTTTCTTTTCAGAGCGGCTCGGCATGTCACCAGCTACCGCATCAGAAGAGGCGTGCACGCTTGAACACGGGGTATCCGATGAGACGATTGAGCGGCTCGGGTGTTATCTCCAGTCACCGGATGTCCAGGGGAGGCCGGGAGGTCGGCACAAGAGAATGAGGTGGAAGGGAATGACACTGCTCGAATCTTCCGAAGGTGATGAACTTGCCGTGTCCTGTGTCCGTTGCGACGGGCCGGCTGCCCGACTTGGTGATCTCGGAATTCTCCCGGGGGAGCATGTCAGGCTTACACGGCGCATTCCTGGGAATGGAGTCGTGATCCGGGTCAAGGGATGTGATATTGCCTTGAGCAATGAGATCGCTTCCTCCATCCTTGTTGAGAGGATTTCATGAAGATCGGGCTTGTGGGCAATCCGAATATCGGAAAATCACTCATCTTCCAGCAGCTCACCGGAGTTGGCGTAGAAATCAGCAACTATCCCGGCACCACGATCGGCATCCAGTCTGGTATCACGTGTTGTAAAAAAGAGATCGTTGAGATTACGGATCTTCCCGGCATCTACTCGCTTGACGGGGATTCAGAAGAAGAGAAGACCGTCCGATCCTTCATTCTCTCTTCACAGGCCGATGCGCTGGTCGCGGTTCTTGATGCGGCCCATCTCGAACGCAATCTCTATCTGCTTCTCCAACTCGCAGAGTACAGGCTGCCGTTGCTTGTCGTCCTTAACATGATGGACGAGGCTGAAAAGTCAGGTATTGCGATCGACCTTCAAAAACTCGGGGCGATGATCGGTTCAGATATCCTCCCTACCACCGCGACACAGGGGAAGAATATCGACAGGATTGTTCCTGCTGTCCTCACCTCTGCAAAGGTTCCATCCGTCCAGGTCTTCTATGATCAGCATATCGAGGCTGCAATAAAAAGCCTCGTAGAGGTCTATCACGTTACCCGTGCTGAAGCGATCCAGGCATTGATTGGAAGGGGAAAGGACCAGGAGATCCGGGACGCGGTCGGGGTCCTTTCCACTGAACTTGAGAAGATCCATTACATGACAGTCGCCCAGATCATTGCCGGCAACCGCCACCATTGCGCTGAACATATCTCGTCTGAGGTGATAACAGAGAAGAAGTTCCAGACCGGGCCTGATCTCGACCGTCTGTTGACCACAAGGATACCCGGGATCCCTATCCTTGCATCGATCCTCATCCTGGTACTGATGACCGTATTTTTTATCGGGTCGTGGCTGGAAGAGCAGATCGTTTCTGTGATCAATAACCTGCTCCTGGAGCCATTCCTCCAGGCCGGGTTTCCGCCACTTGCAGAACAGCTGGGCGTCTCTGTCATTCTTGCTATCCAGGCAGGCCTTGGGATCGCGCTGCCTTTCATCTTCACGTTCTACCTCTTCATATCCATCCTTGAAGACTCCGGCTACCTCACCCGTGCAGCATTCCTTGCCGACCGCGCTCTCCACCGGTTCGGCATGCACGGGCAGGGGATCATCCCCATCGTCCTCGGGTTTGGGTGTAATGTTCCTGCAATCATGAATATCCGCCTGTTGCGGACAAAGCGTGAACGGACGATAGCATCATTCCTCGTTTCACTGGTGCCCTGCTCAGCGAGGACGGTGATTATTGCCGGCCTGGTTGCAGCATTTGTGGGGATCGGTGCTGCCCTGAGTGTGTACCTGATCATCTTCGGAGTCGTCCTTCTCACTGGTCTTGTCCTCTCGAGGTATATGCCTGGCGAACAGTACGGAATGATTCTCGAGATGAGTCCCCTCCGGATGCCCATGGCGCGGAATGTGCTTGCCAAGTCCTGGATGAGGATCCGGGAATTCCTCGTGCTGGCAATGCCCCTCCTGATCGCCGCAAGTATTGTGCTTGGGCTTCTGCAGTATGCAGGGATCATCGATCTCTTCATGGACCTCATCGAGCCATTCTCTGAGGTGGTGCTGGGTCTCCCTTCGTATGCCGTCACTGCACTGATCTTTGGTATCCTCAGGAAAGAGATGGCCCTTGAGACACTGGTGGTCCTCGCAGGAACCGCGGATATCGGGTCGGTCATGTCAATGGCCCAGATCTACATCTTTGCCGTGGTCAGTGTGCTCTTTATCCCCTGCATCTCAACAATAGCTGTCCTTTACCGGGAGATAGGTGCGAAGATGGCGCTGGTGATATCCCTCTTTACGTTCTGTTCCGGGATTCTTATCGGGGCCCTGCTCAACCTGCTCCTTGGATAACGAAGGAATGAATACCCTGATATCCGGAAAGAACGATCTGATACCTGAGAGGGGGAGCCGCCGTTTTTATTTCCCGGGGCGCTGGTCTCTTTGCACGGCATAGAGACGGCCCTACCCGGGATACGGTCCTGTCCTCCCCCTCTGAATGGAGCTGGTATGGGGGGATTTGCACATGCTCACCTTTGTGGGGCTTGGGCTCTATGATCTGCGGGATATTTCCGTCAAAGGACTGGAATGTATCCGGAATGCCGATGTCGTCTACCTCGAGTCGTATACCTCGCGTCTTCTTGGCTGCACGCTGATCCAGATGCAGGAATCCTATGGAAAAGAGATCCACGTCCTGTCCCGGCACGATGTCGAGGTTTATCCTGATCCCCTTCTTATTCGCGCGAGGGAAGAGGAGGTTGTCCTTATCGTGGGGGGAGACCCCATGGTATCCACAACCCATATCGACCTTCGCATCAGGGCTCATCAGAAAGGGATCAGGACGCGTATGATCCATGGATCATCGATAGCAACCGCGGTCTGCGGCCTTACGGGCCTTCAGAATTACCGGTTTGGAAAATCATGTTCGCTCCCGTTTCCCCATGGATCATGGTTTCCGATGACTCCAATCAACGTCATAGCGGAAAATACCGGGCGCGATCTCCATACCCTGGTGTATCTAGATATCCAGGATGACCGTTGCATGAGCATCCCTGAAGCAGTTGTGCTCCTGGAGGAGATGGCCGGACGAACAGGGGTTGCAATCCCGGTGTATGTTGGTGTTGCCCGTGCAGGGTCTGAATGCCCGGTCGTCAGGGCCGGGGATGCCAGGAAGATCTGCTCAACCGACTTTGGGCCTCCCCTGCATATCCTCGCGATCCCGGCTTCCCTCCATGTGATGGAACGTGAATATCTTGAGTTGTTTGCTGATCTATGAGCCTTCCTGACTGCCGGAACGAGCTTATCAGGCGGAATACGGGGGTCAGGACCATCCCGGAAGACGGGACGGTCCTGCATGCATCGGCAGCTGCATTTCGCGGGATGATAGATGCCTACCTTTCGGACGGCGACGGATTCCTGGCCAGGGACGACCGGGTGAATGCATATGCAAGTTACTGGTATGCACTTGGCTGGATGGATGCAGGCATCTTTCTTGGCCTGATCTCGGGCCCTGTCTCTACCCTGCAACCGGATTTTTTCGGGAACTCAACGACCATCCCGGAGAGCGGACCCCTCTTGGAGAAGACAACGCGGTATCGCTCTCTTCTCCTGGAGGCGCTGGTGAGTGTTGATACAGCACCGGAAGCAGGATCATCCCTCTTCTCTGCGGCAGAGAAGATGCTGGGGGTTGCCCGACATTGGTGTAACCGGGGCATCAGCCTCGAAGAGAAGGGAACACGGGCGGGTGCTCTCGGGGCGTACAGCTACGGGTTTGCGTGGCTTGATGCCGGGGTCAGGTTCGGGATTTTTCGTATCAGGAAAAACAGGGACCTCTTCACGATTTGATGAAACGAATCGGGCGTCACTCATTTCCTTAAAGAGTTTATACTATTGGGCAGTAACCACTTATGAACCTGCCATATATTCAGGAGAAGGCTCGCATCCATGGACAGGACGCAGAAGAGATGGTTATATGTCTCCCTCGGATTCTCTGCGGTGGTCCTTGTCGCCGTCCTGTATTTCACCGTTGATGCTTCTACCGTTGCATATCTCCGGCAGCTCAACCCTTTCTGGCTCGTCCTTGCCCTCTGCACCCATATGCTCGCCCTCTGTTTCTGGGCGCTCCGGATCAAGTTCATGAGCAGGTCGCTTGGGTACAAGGTAGGATTCTTCTATTGCCTCAACCTCGTCTGCGCCAATATGCTTGTCGCTGCAGTGACTCCTTCCCAGGCGGGAGGCGAGCCGGTGAGGATTCACGAACTGTACAAGGCCGGGGTGAAAGTGGGAGACTCGACTGCCATAGTAATCACCGAGAGGATCCTTGACGGGATTGTGCTTGGCATCAGCGGGGCATTTTTTATGCTGGTGCTGGGGAGCGAATGGCAGCGGATCGGTTCTGTCTTCAGTTACCTGATGTATATATCCTGGATTGTACTCTCCATCATTGTCATCGTCTTCATCTATTCAGTGAAAAATCCCGGCCTTCTGAAGAGGTTCATCCATTACACCTCGCGATGGTTTACGCGGAAATGGGAGAGCAGAAGGATCGAGCATCTTGCCGGATCCATTGACCGTGAGGTTGACAACTTCCATAATACCCTTGCCGATTTCATCAGCCATGGAAAAGGAGGGCTGATATACGGCATTATCTTCACTGCACTCTTCTGGTTCTGTGAGTTCATTATCGTTTCACTCCTTCTTATCGGGCTCGGCCAGCCCCCAATATTTGTTGAATCGCTGATCATGCAGCTCGTTATTGCCGTGATAATGATGATCCCTCTCACACCGGGCGCATCCGGCATCGCCGAGATCTCGTTCTCCTCCCTCTACGGTATCTTTGTAAACTCCTCGGTCCTTGGAATCCTGGTGGTCCTCTGGCGATCGATCCTCTTTTATTTCAATATTCTCCTCGGGCTCATCGCAAGCCTCCTGATAGTCCAGCGGGAAACACGAAAAGAATGACTGAACAAACCTTTTTTTAGGTCTGCACCAATCATCCCTGCAGTTATGCCATCGGTTCCATGCAGGGTGAAGGGGGTCTATGTCGCAAAAAATGAACAGGGAGCATCTCCGGCAGTCATCCTGTCGATAGGAAAAGAAGACACCTGTCTGCCGATATACATCGGTCTCTTTGAGGCGATGTCCATCCATGCTGCCCTGAACCACGAGATCCCGCCGCGTCCGCTCACCCATGATCTCTTTGTGGATTTTTTCAGGCAGTATGGGATCTCATTAAAAGCCCTCATCATCGACTCCCTGGAAGACGGGGTATTCTATGCCAGTATGATCCTGCTGAAGGATCACCACGAGCTGACGATTGACTGCAGGCCGAGCGATGGCATTGCGATCGGATTACGGTGCCAGACCGGCATCATGGTTGAGGATGAAGTGATCCGGCGATCCGCAGTCAGGGCAGGAGAACTGCCGGAACTCGTTGATATCGGTTCCTACCTGGCAGGGTAAGCCTTATCTTCTGCCTCCTTGCTTTTTTGCTCGGGGAGACCAAATCGAGGTTCTTTTCTGCCTCCCAATTTTCGTCACAACGACCGCTGCAAGGGCGTCCTCTTGGGAGAGGAGTCATGTATCGCATGTGGGTTGGGGCGAACAAAACTTACGAAAAAAATATGGTTCGTCAATCCTTCCCACACCAGAGAGCGAAGAGCCTATTTTCTGCGTGAAGAGAGTTCGTCTAAGACGTCCTGGAATGTGACGCCAGACGCCCTCAGGGCTATCATGAGGTGAAACTGGAGATCTGCCGCTTCTGAAATTATCCGGGAAGGGTTGTTGTTTTTCGCGGCAATGATGAATTCTGTCGCTTCCTCACCGACTTTTTCAAGGGCCCGATCAGACCCCTTCTCGCCGGAAATAATCTGCGAGACATACGATTGGGATGAGGGGTTGTCAAAGCGATCGTTGATCACCTGCCAGAGCTCGTCAAGAATTCCCGCCCTGGTCATGAGGCACCTTCACTGGTGCTGATATCGCCCAGCTCAACATCCCAGAACTTCCGCATCAGCAGGCGTGCTTTCTCGATATTTGCCCCTTTTTTTCCGATTGCAGTCCCAAGATCGCTTTTTTTCTGTATTGTTACGAGAAGCGCTCCAGTAAGCGGGTCCTTCTCAACCTTCTGTATCTCCACCGGCCGGAAGATATTGGTTATAAACTCAGCCGGTTCTTCGGCGTATTCCACCATCTCGATCCGCTTTCCCAGCACGCTCTGCATCCTCCGGATATTTTCCCCTTTCTTTCCGATAGCAAATCCCATATCGCCTTTTTGGATAACATAGATGATGCGTTCGAAACGTTCGTCAATGATGCAGTCCAGAGCGGTCGCTTTCGTCAGGATTCGGAGTTCTTCAATATATCGTCGCTCCTTGAAGCCGATATTCCGTTCCATCATCAGAATCCTTCATTAGTGTATTCAGGGCGCATGATTAAGGTATTTCCGCTTCTTCCCGCGAGCAGGGGGAGGACAGTTGCATTTCACCAGCAACCTCACCTGCATCCTGTCAACGTTCAATAGGTGGAACTCCGGAATGGAGAGCTCTCCATGGCGCCCCATCGGCTGATATGCTCTGCCAGGAAAAAACAAAACAATTTTTCGCAGCTTCTCCTCTTCGCAGCGTCTCCTGGCGTCTGCTGTTTTCCTGTATTTTTCTGCATGAGTTCGACTGCGACTATGATCTCTTGAGGGAACTGAATACAAATGCCAACCGGAGAACGGCAATACGGGAATTACACTGACACGATACCCTGGCCTCTTGTTCCAGCGCCGGGATTCTAAAAATAGGGGATGGGGGTTATTTGATCAGGTAGGATATGGACACCTGTGCGGTAACCGTAATCTGCCCGGCTTCTATGGAAGTCGGGGCAGCAGCGGGTTTCATTTCAGTTGCACTGACGTACCGGTTGTCATAATAGACAGGTACATAGACCGATCCGACATTCACAGATTTCACCCCTGTTATCGCAACACCGGTTGCCGCGGCGGTCACGTCAGCATCCGTACGGGCATTTGCAATCGCCTGCGTCAGGGCCTGCGACCGAAGTCCCTTCTCCTTTTCCGGGGAGAGGGAGAAGCCGACAGAACTTACCTGGTTTGCACCATTATTCACGGCGAGGTCTATGACCTCCCCGGTTCTGGTGATATCCCTGACCGTGACCGTGACCATGCTTGTCACCTGGTAGTACTTGATCTTCACCCCGAAGGGCCGTGTGTTGTCATCATATACCGGGTAAATGGTGTAACTGACCGTCTGTATATCCTCACGGGGGATTCCTGCTGCGAGAAGTGCGGAGATGATACCGTCCATGATCTTTGCATTCTCCTGCTGCGCAGTCTTCACGTCCGGATTTTCCGTCCGGACCCCTAACGTCGCAAGGCCAATATCCGGGGCGGTCAGGATCTCCCCATTCCCGGTCACCGAGATGATGGCTTCCGGGCATGTTGCAGGATCAGAAGCCATTGCGGTCACCGGCAGCAGCGCCAGTGAAATGAGAAGGAGCGCCGGAACGAGTCTCGAAATCTTTTTTTCCATCGTTTTCACCATTCAGAAATTCCTATGGGAGAATTCAAATAAGTATCCTTGAATGCGAAATAGTTCGCAGTCACCACAAAAAACGACATCTCATGGCATTTTGCGTTCCAGGCCACAACCTCCATATCGTTTCATGCATCATTGCTATTCAGGAACTCGCATGGGATCAACCATCGTAGAGAGAATATTCTCGTCAAAATGCAGGCACCCGGTCAGGGCCGGGGAGGTAGTGATGGCGCCCGTGGATGGTGCGATGATCCACGATATCACGGGACCACTCGCGATACGAAATTTCTTCGAGATGGGTGGGACGAAGGTCTTTGACCCGGAAAAGGTCATCCTCCTCTTTGACCACCAGGTCCCTGCTGACTCCATCGATGCCGCGGAACACCATGTCTTCATGAGAAAGTTTGCGCGGGACCAGGGGATCCATAATTACGATATTCATGAAGGTATCTGTCACCAGGTTGCTCTTGAAAAAGGGCGGGCAGGGCCGGGCGAGATCATTGTCGGAGCCGACTCCCACACCTGCATGTATGGTGCAGCGGGAGCGTTTGCCACGGGGATCGGATCCACGGACATGGGTTTCGTGCTCAAGTTCGGTGCCCTCTACTTCAGGGTGCCCGAGACGATACAAATCGGGGTCTCCGGGGCATTTCCCTGGCGGGTTGGCCCAAAAGATCTCATCCTTTCGATTGCAAAGGATATCGGGGCGGACGGGGCCACCTACCAGGCGATGGAATTTACGGGAGAGACATTTTCATCGATGCCGATGAACGGGCGGATGACCTGCTGCAACATGGCGATCGAGATGGGTGCAAAAGCGGGAATCGTTCCACCGGACGCTATCACCTACGAGTACATGCAGGAGCGCGGCCGTTCTTTCACCGTTTCGATCGGGAGTGACCACGATGCCCGGTATGCTGACAAGAGGAGGTATGACGTGACGGACCTCTCCCCCCAGGTCGCGGTCCCCCACAATGTCGATCTCTCAGTGGATGTCCAAAACGTAGCCGGAACCCCGGTAGATCAGGTTTTTATAGGGTCCTGCACCAACGGGAGGTTTGAAGATCTCGCAGAGGCTGCAGAGGTGCTCGGCGATAAACGATTCGATGCTTCTACCCGCGTCATCATTATTCCTGCCTCACGCGAAGAGTATCTCAAATCGCTGCAGGCAGGGCTGATCGAACGATTCGTCAAGGCAGGAGGCCTGGTTGAGGCCCCCTGCTGCGGGCCCTGCATGGGTGGTGCATTCGGCCTGCTCGCTCCAGGGGAGGTCTCCTTGTCGACCTCGAACAGGAATTTCCGGGGGAGACAGGGGAGTGCGGAGGCATCCGTCTATCTCTGCTCCCCGGCAACGGCTGCAGCCAGTGCTATCTATGGCGAGATCACCGATCCCAGGGAGGTGTGATGGATGAGGACATGGAAATTTGGAGACAATATCGATACCGATGCAATCATCCCGGGGAGATACCTGGTCCATTTTGATCCCCCGACGCTCGCTTCGCATGCCTTCGAAGGAACGCGGAACGAATTTGCCGGGGAGGTCTCCCAAGGTGATATTATCATCGCCGGGAGGAACTTCGGATGCGGTTCGTCACGGGAGCATGCCCCCTTAGCACTCGTTGGGGCGGGGATACGGTACGTGGTTGCAGAATCATTTGCCCGGATATTTTACCGCAACGCAGTGAACGTCGGACTGCTCCCCCTGGTCTGTCCTGATGCCGGTTCGATCCCGGATCGCGAAGTATGCGGGGTGGACCTTGAGGCTATGCTGATCACCTGCAAGGGAAGATCGTATACGGTCGAGCCGGTTCCCGGCTTCATGCTCCGGATCGTTGAGGCCGGCGGACTTATCCCCTATGCAAGGAATCTTGAGGAGGTCGAGACATGTACCGGGTTGCAGCAATAGGCGGGGACGGCATCGGGCCGGAGATCATCAGGGAAGGGAAAAAAGTCCTTGATGCTGCCGGTGAGCGGTATGGCTTTGACCTGGCATGGGACGACTTTGCGATCGGTGCAGACCGATACATGGAAACAGGCGAGCTCGTCACAGAGGACGAACTGGAGGACCTTGCACGGTACCGGGCCATCTACTTCGGTGCGATAGGGGACGAACGGGTCACCCCCGGAATCCTTGAAAAAGGGATCCTGCTCAGGCTGCGGTTTCATTTTGATCTGTTCGTCAACCTGAGACCTATCAGGCTGCTTGCCGGTGTGCCGACACCACTGGCGGGCAAGGGCCCCTCTGATATCAATTTCCTGGTTGTGAGGGAGAATACCGAGGACTTCTATGTTGGTATCGGTTCCCGGTTCCGTGGAACCGAAAAAAAGACCCTCACGATCGAACGGGAGCTCTATCATGCCAGGTTCAACCTTGATATCGAGTCCGATGCAGAAGAACTGGCCTACCAGATAGGGGTAATAACCAGGGAAGGGGCAGAGCGGGTGATAGCGTATGCCTTTGACCTGGCGAGGGAGAGAAAGAAGAAACTGACGTCTGTTGACAAAGCCAATGTCCTCTCTGATGTGTATGGCCTCTGGAGGGAGGTGTTTTCTGAGGTCGCTGCCAGAAACCCAGAGATCACTACAGAGTTCACCTTTGTGGACGCGATCACCATGTGGTTTGTAAAGAATCCTGAATGGTTCGATGTGGTGGTCACCCCCAACATGTTTGGGGATATTATCACCGACCTCGGTGCCATGATCCAGGGAGGCCTGGGACTGGCACCTGGTGCGAATATAAACCCGGGCGGCACTTCGATGTTTGAACCGATCCATGGATCGGCGCCAAAATACCGGGGGCTGAACAGGGCCAATCCCATCGCAACAATCTGGGCCGGTTCAATGCTCCTCGATCATCTCGGTGAACAGGAAGCAGCATCAGCGGTGCTTCGGGCAATTGAACGATCGATAGCGGAGGGGGTAGTGACAAAAGATATGGGTGGCCATGCCTCTACCTCCGATGTCGGTGATTATCTTTCAAGGAGTATCCTGAAAGGATAAGTGGCATCAGGCAGGGAGGGCACCTGCAGCAGGACGCTCTCTTGCAGGGACCGGGCAGTAATCGGTGATCAACCGGTTTCTGGGATCCGGCCCCATGGTGCCGGACGGGAGCGCTGCCACCGAGGCATACCGCTCCCGCGAGCAGAGGACTGCATGGAGGGAATCGAGTGCCACGGTGAACCGCTCTCCATTCCTGAGATCGATATTCAGGGCTTTCCCTGATTTTGAGACCTGCGCATGCCCTGCAGTGCCACCAGTGTATGCCATCCAGTTCCGCTGTATCTTCTCCACCCGTGCCGATACACCGGAACGGATGGCAGCACGGAGTTCGTTCACCCTGATACAGAGCCTGGCGCCATAGAGATACAGTTCAAGGATATCCAGCGGGATTCCGTCTTCATCAAGAACCGGGCGACGGTTCAACTGGAGATACCCTGCATTTTTCATCATTGTATCCAACTCTTCGTTATACTAGACGTCGAAACCAGGGCTATATAAGGATTCAATCTGCGCGGGGCGAAAGTGAAGAAATGCGGAGGGTCCCCTTCAGCCCGAAGAACCTCAGGGAGACAGGGGAGGCGTCAGGGTTTCCGTGCGTGCTGATGATCCAGGCAGGCATTGAGCACATCCTCCATCAGGCCAGCAAGACCCTGGACACCGACGAGCGGACGGGCCCTCAGCCTCACCATCCCCCTCAGCGGGTAGGTGAATGGGACAAATGCCGCAGTCGGGCAAGCCAGGCGTTCGAACGAAGAGCCGAGAATGAGATCGGGAGGATCCCCGCCGATCAGGTCCTGCACTGCAGAAAGGGAGCATGCCCCGGCGGTCCTGAAGGAGGAGTACCCGGCAGTATTCCGGCAACCGATAACCGTAATTGAAGCATCAAGATATTTTTTGAGCATTCGCGCCGCAAAATCGCCGTAGGCAAAGCCTGAGAACAGGGCAGCCACAGGGGGATCATGCCTCAGCAGGTATTTTTCGCAGGACGCCTCGATCGCATGTTCTGCAGCATCCCTCTCCTGCTCGAACGCAGCCACATTCACCCCGTCATACCGCTTCTCCAGGCACACGAGCGTGTGGGCTGTCTCGTCGAGCCCGAGAAATGTCCCGAGCACCTCCCCGTGGCCGGAAGGAAGGTCCGGGTTTGTCTGGACACAAAAATCCGAGGCATGCGTAATGTCGTCAAGGGTGGCGTCACAGAACCGGGCTGCAACACCGACCCCGGCTGCCGCAAGGATTCGCTGCGACTCCTGGGCATTTCCCTGACCAAACGGGTCGAGGAGTTGTATTCCATCGAGATTGACCCCGCGGGCATCAGGATCGGTCCTGACCGGCAGGACCCGGCAGGCAGCAAGGTATCCCTCGTCAAAATTTCCGATAAACCCCGGGCTGTCGACCATGAGTATCTCCCCGGGAAGGGAATGGCGTATATCCTCTCCGGTGATTGCCGGGGTGCAGGTATTTACTACCGCTACAGCCCGGTACCGTTCCTGGAGGCTCCGGACAAGGTCAAGGAGTCGCTCTTCTGCACCGAATATGATGTCTTCCTCGACGAGGAATGTGCAGTGCAGGTCACGGTGGAGGATGGTCGCAGGGAAGAAATAACAACCGCTCGGCCCATGGATGACCGTGCCGATTCCACTGATCCCTGCCAGACAGGTGACCGCACCGGTCATTGCACAAGGCCAGAGGGCATTCCTGCAGTCACGCATGCAGTACTCTCCGCCATCGGCTGAGCATCCGGGAAAGCCCGGAAGAACCAACCGGGAGCGGATCAGGCAGGGAGAGCTGCCGCCCACGGTCCCTCAGGTCAAGGTCAAACAGTTCCTGCAGTTCGGAAAGAACCGGGCTGCAGCCGCCACCGAAATGGGTGACCCTGACTCCCCGCCCCTTCAAATCTGAGAAATGTCCGATGATCCGTCTCTGGTATTCCCTTTCGGCTGAAAGAGCCTCCTCGCACCCGAGGCCAAGTTCCTCCCCCACGCGGGAAAGGAACCAGAGTGTCCCTTCAAAACCAACCGGGAATGAAGGGAGGAAGGGAGTGCCGAAACGATCCTCGAGAGCAGAACCTACTCCGGCAAGCGATTCGTCCCGCATGATATTGAGCGAGGCGGATCCAAGGCGTTCTATCGCGGACACAGGGATATTCCGGACAAAGCGGAGCTGGATCGCCACCCCCATGAGGGAGAGGAGACGTGCCACTTCACGAAAATTTGCCTCCGCCTCGTACTCGAGGTTCTTCTCCCCTACCAGGTTCACCGACCCGGTCGGCTGCCCCCCGTGACAGAGTGAGGAGAGCGCGACCAGCGCCGATCGTTCTCCATCAGAAAAACCGCCTCCGAGAAATCCTCCTGTGGGGATAACGACAACAGGGCACCCGGAAGCCTCACTGCACACGGCATGGACATCGTCACCAATCGCAGCAGCGACACAGGACGTGAGCACGAAAACAGCACCCGGATTCCCTCTCATGGCCCCGGCAATCGTATCTTCGAGAGCCCGCTCACCGCCAAATATTATCTCCTGTTCCTCTAATGAAGTTGAGAGAATTGCTGGCAGACCCACCTGGTCGTTTTCGGAATGAAGGGCATGCAGAAGAGAGAAATTATGGTGCGCACAGCCGTCAGGGCCATGAAGTATCGAGACGGCATCCAGCACAGACGTGGTTACCGAGAGCGCACCGGTCAGGGTGCATCCCTCAGTCCGCGATGAAATCATATGCCAGGGCCTCAAGATCATCGATCTCGAGAGGCTCAGGAATATCGAGCCGCTTGTTCTCAAGAATTTTCCCGGCTAGGAGGCGGTAGACGTCCGCCTGTTTTGTCGTTGGAGCAAACTCGATCACCGTTTCGCGGTTGAGCTCGGCACGCTGAACGATCGGGTCCCGTGGAATGAACTGGATCAGGGTACTCCCGATCCTATCGGCAAATGTCGCCACCAACTCCTCCTCATCGGGAAGATTCTTTGCATTGCAGATCACCCCGCCAAGACGGCACTGGCCACGCGATCTTCCCGAAAGACGCTTTATCGCCTTACAGATATTATTTGCCGCATAGAGGGACATCAATTCCCCGGAGGTGACCAGGTAGACCTCCTGTGCGTACCCTTCCCGCATCGGCATGGCAAATCCTCCGCACACGACGTCTCCGAGCACATCGTATACCACCACATCGGCATGCAAAGCCCCGAGCCGCTCAAGGACCTGGAAGGTGGCAATAATCCCGCGCCCGGCACAACCCACTCCGGGTTCCGGGCCCCCTGCTTCAACGCACCGGACGCCCCCATAGCCGGTAAAGACCACGTTTTCGAGGGTGATCTCCTTGTCGCCCCGCTCCCGGACCTGGTCCATGACCGTGGGGATCAGCCTGCCATGCATCAGCATGCGGGTGCTGTCTCTTTTCGGGTCACACCCGATCTGGAGAATGTCGAGCCCCATCCCGGAAAGGGCTGCAGAGATATTGGTGGAGGTGGTGGATTTGCCGATGCCGCCTTTCCCATACAGGGCGATCTGTTTCATTATGCAGATCTTTGTCGGGATTTTATATTAGATATTCTGAAGTTTGCACCAGTTTACTTGAGTCCGGCTAGTCATGACCCCTGAAGATCCCCATGAAGAGCACGATGACCGGGATCACCTCGAGCCTGCCTATCCACATGACCAGGATGAACACCCATTTTGAGATCAGGGGCATGCCGGGAGAGACATATCCGGCAGAGAGGCCGCAGGAGCTCAGGGCCGAAATGATATCAAAGACGAGACTGGTCACCGGGAGAGAGATGAGGTGAAACTGGAGGATTACCATCGTTGCCACAAATACCGTGAGCACCGACATGATGATGACGAGCATATTCTTGGACAACTCGGGTTCGGCTACGCTGTCAGGCACCTTCTTTCCGGCATAGGTGAAAGGGACCAGGACTTTCGCACGGATAAAGACCCTTTTGAACCACCACACGATTCCCCGGTACCCGATAGCAATCCGCGAGAGCTTGACACCTCCGGCGCTGCTTTCCGATGAACCGCCGATAAACATCAGCAGCATGAGGAATACGATAGTGACGCTCGGAAAATGCGGGAGGTGCAGCTCCGGGTATCCGGTCGTGCTGATCGCGGCAGCCGTGGCAAACAGGCCTTGCCGGAACGCGTCCGCAAGGGGAAGGCTGGACAGGTAGTACAGGTCGGCAACCACGACCAGGGTCCCCCCGGCAAGAAAGAGAAGGAGGAGTTTGACCTGTTCGTTTCCAATGAGGGAGAGTTTCCGTTTCCGGTAAGAGATGTAATACAGGGTGAACGGGGTCGACCCTACGATCATGACCGGGATGAGCAGATATTCAAGGAGGCGGCTGTTGTATGCGGCAAGCCCTCCCTCAAATGGCAGATATCCCCCGGTCGAGATGGTGGTGAGGGAGAGGGTGATAGCCTCGTAGAGGGGTACGCCGGCAACCAGTATCACCCCGGCACCGAGTATTGTAAGAAAGATATAGACTGACCAGAGTTCCTTTCCCGTGGCAATCACTCCCGGGAGAATCTGCTCGCTCCGGCTGTCGGAGTGAAAGAGCGGGGACTGGATGAGCCCTCCCCTGCTTGCCATCGCGATCGACAGGGCGATAACCCCCATCCCTCCGATCCACTGCATAAAGGTCCTCCAGAAGAGGAGGGTTTCGGGGATATACACGGTGGGGTCAAGGAGGGAAAACCCGGTGCCGGTCCAACCCGCCATGGTCTCGAACAGGGCGTCGGTAAGCGAGAGATCCAGGACGAGCATGAACGGGATCGTACTGACAAGCGCAAAGGCCAGCCAGACAAGGGCCACCGAACAGAAGGCTGACGAGAGCCGGATATACTTTTCTCTCCGGGGAAGGAGGTTTAAGAGGAACCCGAGGAGAAAGAGGACAACCGGGACTGCAGCCATGGGAAGGATGAGCGAGTACTCCCTGAATACCACAGCTACAAGAAGGGGCACGGCGGTCAGTGGGCTGATATATTCAAGCATTCCGCCAAGTTCCGCAAAAACGGTGGAAAAATACTGGATGCGGCCCATCAATACAAAATGTTGTTTTCAAGAGATTATCCTTTTCACACGGCTGGCCTTGCTTTCGTCACGCGGTCATGAGTATCTCCTGCATGATTCGCCATGCCAGTAATGCTTTCACGATATCCGGGGGGGTGAGCATCTTCCGTTCTTCCAGGATCTGGCACAATCTGACCTCGGCTTCATCGGCAAAGAAATCTGTAATGCCAGAAATGAACTGACAATCAAACTCACCGTCACAGGTGAGGGTGGCCATGGTCCGCCCGCCATGGATCTCGTGGGAGTAGAAGAGAGAGAACTGCCCTGGCAGGAGCGTCATGAGAGCAGGGAGGCTCAACTCGAGATCAGCACCAGGGAAGGCGCCCCTTGTAGGGAGCTGGGAGAGCGTGGTCCGGTAGATATTTTTCAGCCAGCCAAGATCCCGTCCATAGTGGGAGAAGGCGATGTGGATCACCGCATCGGCATACTCCTTCTGGGGAGCGATGTAGCGTTCATAGTCCTGCTGCCTGTTTTTTATCTCCTGAAGCACCTCATCCTGGGTATACCCGCGCTTCTCCATGTCCCTTTTCAGCTTCCATTCCTGCTTGACATCATCCGCAGGATCGACATAGAGCGAGAAATCGATCGATTCACGCAGGGCATCCGAATACAGGGTATGCAGGCCTTCCAGGATCACAATTTTCGAGGGGCGGAAACGGACCGGTCCCTCGAGGGTCCCGAGCGAATGATTATACACCATCTTATCAATTGCCTTTCCCTCTTTCAAGTTGGACAGGTCCTTTTCGAGTCCCGGGAGATTATTTGCTTCCGGCACAAGAGGAGTGATATTCCGTTCCTTTCGCTGTTCCCGATCGAGAAGATGATAATCATCGAGCGTTATGGTCGAGACGAGTTCATCGCCAAACAGGTGCCGGACAGACCGGGTAAAACTGGTCTTTCCTGACCCGGAATCACCAGCGACACCGATCAGATACACTCCTTTCCTTGCAGCTACCGCTTCCCGGAAAGAAGAATGCCTGCTCATTGGAAGGGACACCTCCCGGTATTGCAGGTGATACTGCGGGCAGAACGATGGGAGCCGTTGCGTTGACCTCCGGGATACCCCATGGCGTACATTGGTTTACTTCACCATGAGCCCGGCTTCCCGGTGTTTTATCGCTATCCGTTCGGCAAGGGCTTCCAGTTCGCGCAGGCATGCTGCGTCGGGGGCTCCCCTGACATAGACCGGATCGAGCACCTCGATCTTCAGATTTTTCAGCATACCTTTCACTGCTTCAACGGTCTTTCCGCCCCATCCATATGAACCGATCACCGTTGCAAATTTTGTTTTTGGTTTGATGAGGTTGGTGATGAATGCAGCGTTTGCAGCGAGGGGGTGGGGTCCAAAGAGGAGGGTCGGGGTGCCGATGACTATCGTTGCCGCATCGACAAGGGATGTGGCAAGCTCGCCAATATCCGTCTTTGTCAGGTCGAATGGTTTCACCCTTATGCCGCGATCGATCAGTGCATCGGTAAGGTGCATGACCATTTTTTCGGTGCTCCCGTGCATACTGACATAGGGTATCACTACCTCGTTCTTCACGTCATCCGAGATCCAGTCCGCATAGGCCTTGAGGATCGGATCGGGGGGACGGTACAGGGGCCCATGGCTTGGTGCGATGACCCGGATCCCGAGTTCCGAGATCTTTTTCATATGCTCCTTGATCTGCGACCGGAACGGCATCATGATCTCGGAGTAATACCGTTTGGCCGGGTGATACACCTCTGCCATGTCCCTGACAAAAAGATCGCTTGTAGCCATGTGGGAGCCGAAAAGGTCGCAGGAGAAGAGAACCGAATCCTCTCTCACGTACGTCAGCATCGTCTCCGGCCAGTGGACCCAGGGGGCCATGATGAATTCAAGGGTCTTGTTCCCGAGTGAGATGGTATCACGGTCTTTCACTACGAGGCACCGTTCGGGCGCAATATCGAGTAAGTGCACGATAAGGTCTTTGCATTTCTCGCTCGCGACCACCGTTGCTCCCGGGAAGAGCTCGGCAGCCATGGGGACCGATCCCGAGTGGTCCTGCTCTGCATGGTTCACAATGATATAATCGACCTTCTCGACCCCGAGCTTGATCAGATTGCACACATATTCGAATTCCTTTCCCGGGTCAACCGTGTCGATAAGGGCTGTTTTTTCACTCCCTTTCACGATATACGCATTATAACTTGTACCCTCAGGGGTCGGGATCAGGGAGTCGAACAGTCTCCGGTTCCAGTCAATTGCCCCGATCCAGTAGATATCGGGGAGCACTTCTCTCGCAGTCACAGTATCAGTCTCCTTTCATGGCTTCCGCAGTTCTCTTCCACCCTGCCCTTCTGCATGCGGGATGTACCCGGGCGGGGGTGTGTAATCCCCGACCCTTCCCTCATATCTGGAAGTGCCAGGATTGCCAGCCATACGCATCTCTTTCATAGGACGTGATGCATCCGCCGGCATAACGGTTTCGATAGGGCCACAGGAAAAAGGTGATATCCCTGCGCTCGCCCTGGCATGTCCTGTTACGCGAAACTGAGTCGTTAATTCCCATGATGAACACCGGCAAGCAGGCATCAGGTGTGCTGGTGCAACCGGCTGTCTTTTTCTTCCCTCCGATACCTATGGTACGATCATGAATGAGAGCGATGAAGCAGTCCGCCTTGCAGTCTCCCTCATGGCAATATCTGCGAGGACTGCACCAAAAGGCAAAGGGAAAGATTCTCTTGTGACCCGGACGGTTGGGAAACCGGATCTCCCGCTGCTTGCCGGCGAGATGACCCGGTTCGGGCAGGACCATGCCAGGCCTTTTTTTATAAGGGACGGCAGGAATATTGCCGCATCGGAGGCCTGCCTTCTTCTTGGGATCCGGGGGCAGGAAGCGCTCGGCCTCGATTGCACGGGGTGCGGGTACGAGTCCTGTGCCGCGATGGAGGCTGCCTGCGGGAATGCCATGGCTGACGGAGCGCCCTTTCTCGGTCCAAACTGCGTTATAAAGATCTCTGATCTCGGCATCGCGGTTGGGTCTGCCGTAAAAACTGCCTCACTCCTCAACCTGGATAACCGGGTCATGTATACTGCCGGGGTTGCAGGTCTGTCCCTTGGCTGGATGGAGGGCTGCACGGTTGCCTACGGGATACCGGTCAGCGTCGGCGGCAAGAACATATTCTTCGACAGGCCTCTTTGAGCTGATCAAAACCCGTTTCCAGAAAATGACATGATTTCATTGCGACACATCCCTGCAAAATGAAAATACCTGAGGCTTTTTCATTTTCATATCCATGAACGCAAAACGAGAAGGT
>CAZRAQ010000030.1:0-21574 GCA_964598015.1 uncultured Methanoregula sp.
TGCGGGAAGAAGGGGACCGCGACGCTGGTGGGCCGGTCGTACTAATTTTTTTTAATTCTTTTATCTTTCTGCGGGGCTGTCGCCCCCACACCCCTGCAGGATAGATGCCACCGCACCCGAATGCTGCCCCGACATCGGATCATTGCCGTGTAAAATTATTTCAGATTCGGTTAGAGGAAGAAAACTGTAGATGTAGATGCATAATTTAGGATCTTTCGCATCTTAGGGATGCCATAGTTGATTGGATAACCCTGATACGCATCCCCGGAGATTGCCGAAAGATAGGATTGTAGTTGTAATGTCAGTTTACTAAGTTAAAACTGCGACAAATGTCGCTGATGAATGAGATGTTGGGACCGGAAGGTCGTCTTCGATCAATCGGTCGATATCAAGAATTATTACCTGGTGCATTGGCTACTTTGCACTCATTTGGAGTTGCCCCTGTTACCGCACATCCAAAAAAAAACTGGTGAATATGTGGATTAGTTGTTTCCTGCTTTCTCTCTGACGATGGGGACCCTGTGCATGATAGCTTTTTCAGCATCCTTTACAGTAGTACAGGTAATCCAGGCCTGGAGCAGCAAGGTCGCCTGCCGCGACTTTCCTTCCCTTCGTAAAGAAGATTTTTCCGCATTTGGCACAGCGCTTTGGCCGGATGCGGTCGGTCTGTTTCATTGGCACTTCCATGACAAAGCGGGTATCAGGTTTCTGCCCGTTGCCCTGGAGGTCCTGGTCGTTGAACGCTGCGACGAGCTGCATGATCTGGAGGGGGCTCGCGCCTATCTCGAGAAAGCGCTTGAAGAGGAAATAGTTAAATACCAGCCATGGGAGATCGGAGCGCTCGATAAAATCCTCGAGCTCGCCCTCCTGTGCATCAAAGTCCTCGAGCGTACAACCGCAGAGGGGACAGCGCCCCCGCACGAGCTCGTCCAGGTAGACCTCTTCCCGGCATCCCGGGCAGGTGGTATGGGGTGCATGCATTCGTGACGTCATGGTATTCAGGGTCTTGTATTCAGGGTATTCTCTCGAGAAATGGAGCGTGGTTTCAACGTGCTATAGTGAGTGGTCCGCATAACGGTACCGATCTTTTCACCGCACGCCTTGCCGGCACGGCAAAACACCATCCGCACCAGGCTGCACCGGCTCTTTTTGGTCTTGTCCCGTGCAGTCTTTGGTGCTGCTCCTTATCTGCCGTGACCTCACCAAATGTCCGACTGTCTTCTCTATTTGTAGCTCCTTCTCATAAAACTATATCACTCTGCATGCAGGGGAGCCTGAAAACCAGGAAAATGAGGGGGATATCCGGGACTTTCCCGGGATTAGGTGCAGTGAGGATTATTTAGCGCAGGAGAATCCCCAGGACGTTCGATATGCACTGGAACGCCTCACGGCTGTTGCCCTGGCGCCACATGATGATACCCTTTTTGACGCTCTACCTGATGTCGGTCTTGTCGATATTGTAGGCGCTCATGAAACAGCGGACTGAATCGTCCAGGTTGCCGAGCATAAAATTGCAGTTGGAGAGCATGACCCGGGCATCAGCATAACTGCTGTCCTTCGCCACCATTTCCGAGAGGCAGTCGGTCGCTTAGCGATATTGTCCTGTGCGGTTTGATGCCAGCCCCCTCCAGTACTGCGCCCGTATGGTGCCGATCGAGAAGGTCTCGGCATCTTCGAAAGAGTCGATAGCGGCATGATACTCGCCAAGTCCGCAGAGTGCGATTCCCCTGTTTACCAGTGCTGCGTTGTAGGGGGGATAGATCCGGAGTGCATGGTTGAATCCCCGAATCGCATCACGAGAGCGCCCCAGCTTGGTAAGGGCCTGGCCGGTATTCACCCACGCCCCGATGTATCGTGGCTGGAGTTGGGTTCTGCCAATTCACCGGAACCAAAAAAAACAAGCCCCGTGCGGTATAGTATCCCTTCACAGAACCTATGGCTCCACTACCAAGTGCCTGCACGATTGCCGGTTCCGATTCAGGGGGCGGTGCCGGGATTCAGGCCGACCTGAAGACCTTCACCGCACTCGGGGTCTGGGGGACGACCGTGATCACGGCTATCACCGCTCAGAACCCGAAAGGGGTCCTCGGGGTATCCATGGTGCCGGAGAAGACCGTCCTCCTCCAGCTCGAAGCGGTCCTCGATGACTTTACCGTCCGTGCCTTCAAGACAGGGATGCTCGGGACTGCAGGAATGATCCGGACCGTGGCACGGTCGCTTCCGCCCGAGATCCCGCTCGTGCTCGACCCGGTGATGATCGCAACGAGCGGAGCCCGCCTTCTTGACGAGGACGCGACCGGGCTCCTGCTCTGTTCCCTGCTTCCCAGGGCGACGGTGGTCACCCCAAACATCCCGGAAGCCATGGTCCTCTCCGGGATGAACCGGATCGATTCTCTGTCCGAGATGAAGGAGGCGGGCAGGACGATCCTCGATCTCGGCCCGGACTATGTCGTGATAAAGGGGGGGCATCTTCCGGCAGAAGAGGCGATCGATATCCTGGTCGGCCCCCATACCGAACTTGCGGCAAAGGGGCCGAAATACCTGTATGAGGTGCACGGCTCCGGATGCTGTTTCTCGGCTGCAATGGCGGGATTTCTGGCGCTCGGATGCCCGGTGGAGGAAGCGTTCAGGAAGGCGAAGGAGTTTGTGGACGGTGCGATCAGGGACGCAGTAGGGAGTAGATCGGGGAAGTATAGTGTGTGGGTGGGGAAGTGAGAGCGACGTCATCGAAACGTTGAAAATTCATTCGGCAGATGAACTTCCACTTGAACCCTCATAAAAAGAGAATGCAGCTGATTCCCATATCCTGTGAATAAAATGGCGCTCAAAAAAAATGACATGTTATTATTCGCAATTATTCATCTTAACCATAGAAATTAATGATATCCCAGCGGGGAAACTGGATGCTGAGAGTTTGCTTACACAGATGAGCAAAACTGAACAATAAAGGTTGATTGCATTATGAAGACACCTAAAAATGATGAAGAGGCAGTATCCCCGGTAATAGGGGTTATCCTCATGGTCGCTATTGTCGTAATTCTTGCGGCAATTATTGCGGCCTTTGTGTTTGGTATGGTGGGGTCGACTACAACAAGCAAGAATGTTGGATTGACTGTGTCCCCGAATACCACTGATGGAATTGATATCCTCTGGCAGGGTGGATCAGATATTAATAGTTTGAAAGAAATTGACACAACCGTTGATAACGGTATACCCGTTAATACAAACTTCAATCCGCATCCATTCACAGGAAATTTCACGGTAGTTCCGACGGATCCTAATGATGTTGGTGGGCACAGAGTAATTATTGTAGGTACGTTCAGTGACGGTTCGACTCAAGTCATTTTCGACAAGAGATTCTAATCCTACATATTTTTTTGCTAAAATTCACATCTATCATTTAAATTTTGGCTAAACAATGAACATCCTCGACCTTGAGGGGACATTATCCAATGTTAGTGGCTGCAAATCAAATATTAAACCGACATTCGGCATTAATTTTCGAGCGTGTAATATTTTTCCACCGGCGGCCCGAGCAAGTGAACGATATCAACTAATTCAGCATTATAATTGAGAATTTGGCAAACCCGACGGTTATTAACAATTTCGTCAATCTGTCTGACCCTCCGGAAAAGGTAATACAACCACTTCGCACTGGGCTTTCGAGTCGGTTTCTTATAAAGGTCCCTGACCGTTGTATTCTTCGCGTCCAATGTACTCCTGAACTGCCATTCGGTTATCGAATACACCATGAGACAGAGAACCTTGGAAACGGAGCCCATATTGGGCGCATTCCGGTATGGAAAGTGGGTAGGATACGATGGTAGGAGAAGCTTCTTTACGGGGCAACCCGGGCATGGAAAGAGGGCAAGATAGGAGGGTAGGAAGCTCCTTTACGGGGCATTCCGGGACCGACCATGTCCTGATGAAGCCCGGACTATCCAGGGTTGGAATAAAAGGGGAATTCTCTCAAAAGAGCGTCAGGAAAAAAAGGGGGGTCATCATTCCGATGTCACTGAACCAGTGCGGGACCACACCTCGTTCGAATTCACTTTTGTGTCACATCAGGAGAAAATTCCCACAATCCCTGTCATCAGCGTGGCGATGACTGCTCCCCAGAGGAGCAGCCCAATGAGCAAGAGGATAATTGGGACGACAATCGCCAGCGCCGCTTTGCCCACCGTCATCTCCTGCATCTCAGCGAGTCCGAGCACCATGAGCACCAGGTACCACAGCCACCCGATAATGGCGACAAACGGAATCCATCCAAGGAGGAAGAAGGGTGTTGCCGCGTACAGCGTAGTCTTGATGGTCTGCTGAAATTCCCTCCTGGCTCCGAAGAGGAGTGCAAACACATGCCAGAAGAAGGCTGTGAAGAATACTCCTATGAGGGACACGAAGAAGAGAGCGTAAATTGTAAAGAGCTGAAAGCTCACGACAAATGCACCGAAATCAGCAAGCGCCGCTGCCATGTGGCTGCCGAAAAATCCCATGTTTCCGATACGGATGATGATGTCCTGGAAGGCCAGGTACCCCATCGCCATCCAGACTATTGCGGCAAGGATTGCCCATAATACGAGTAAAATGGTGTAATACCTGAATGCACCACCAAGAGAGTCCTCTTTGCTCGCCCGGAATGTCTGGGTGGGTGCCATGAGAAACCCCTTCACTTTGTGTATATCCAGCATACAATTCATACAATCGGTGATTCCATTTGGGATATATATAAGCATAGTGATGTTCTGTTGAGTGAGATCGATAACCGAGCATCAGAAAGCCAAGCGGAGTCATTGAGAATGGCTTCATGAAAGAATCGAATAACCCATGGTGCATCCGTTACAAAAAATATGAATAAATCGTTTCAAATAAGGATTAGAACCAGCAGTGAGGAGTGCTGCTCGGGAGAATGGAATTACTAAATTTTCCGAAATACTTTTTATAAAGTATCAACCGACTGTGGAATAGTGAAAAAATTCGAGGGACCTGTCCTGGAAATAGAGATGCCACGAATTTTCGCCGCCCTCCTCATTTCAGTTCCCGTTCCCACCTGAGCTCCTTCTCGCTCCCCTTCATGCAGTAGTCCTTCCGGGTCATCCCGTATTCGATATAGAGCGGGCAACCGGGGCAGATGCATCCCCGGTCGTCACGGATGCAATGAAAGCTCATTCCGAGCAGGCAGAAGAGCGTCTCGCCGTTCTTCTCCGCGCACGCATTGTAGGTCGGGCAGGAAGGGCAGACACACTCCCCCTTCTCTTTCTCGTATCGCTTCCACCGCTCCTCTTTTCTCACCGTGAGGAGCTCTCTCATCCTGTTCTCGAAGGTCTCCATGGGATGACTCCGCTGAGGAGAGAATGGGAAGGGAGCTATATCAAACTAGCAGTTTGGGGTATGTGCTCCTTCCGCCTGTTTCTTCCCAGTTGAGCTGCTGGACAGGCGCATCCTGACTGGAGAGCACCATGCATTCTGGAAGGCGAAGACCAGGTACTAGTCATCCCTGCAGCCGGTAGTGATGATCGGGAAAATGCAAAGAAGAACAAGGAAGAGAGGATCAGTTCGCCGGAGCCCAGAACCGGCATGACCGTTCCGGAACCATTGTTCATGGCAGGGAGAAGGGGAACTTCCATGGATGGCTGAAAGCGACCATCAGGGGACTCCACATTCCCGGTACATGGGAGCAGGGGAAAAGACGGTGATGCTGCCAAGGTACTGCGAAAAAATCGCTGAGGTACTGCATTGGAGAGAGGAGTGTAGGATCCCCCTCCCCTGCAAAGAACTATGTGGACTTGCGGGGAGTATGTACACAGGTATGGAACAATTTTCGATGATACTTTTCACGCAGCGATATCCTAATGCAATGTACGCACCTAGTACGGTACAATGGACAGCGACAGCCGGTATGGGGAGAGAGGCATGAAGGTCATCTCGTTTGTGGATCTCGGTCTCCCTGACCAGATCCAGAAAGCGATAAAAGACCTCGGGTTTGAAGAGCCGACTCCCATCCAGTCGCTCGCGATCCCCCTGCTCCGCGACGGCAGGGACGTGGTCGGGCAGGCCCATACGGGGACCGGGAAGACCGCCGCGTACGGTATCCCGATCGTGGAGACCGCCGAATCTTCCGGAAAACAGCCCCAAGCGCTCGTCCTCTGCCCGACCCGCGAGCTCGCCATCCAGGTCTCCGAAGAACTCCGCAGACTTGCAAAATACCGGCGGGGCATCATCATCCTGCCCGTCTATGGCGGCCAGCCCATCGAGCGGCAGCTTCACGCACTCAGAACCGGGGTGCAGATCGTTATCGCAACCCCGGGCCGGCTGCTCGACCACCTTGACCGGCGGTCGATATCGCTTGCATCCGTCAAAACCGTCGTGCTCGATGAAGCCGACGAGATGCTCGATATGGGGTTCCGGGACGATATCGAGACCATTCTCCGAAGGACCCCGGCCGAACGCCAGACGGTCCTCTTCTCGGCCACCATGTCGCCGCAGATCCTTGAGCTTGCGGCAAAATACCTGAAGGACCCGAGGACCGTCCAGGTGATGCACGACAAGCTCTCGGTGCCGAAGATCGAGCAGTCGTACTTCGAGGTGCGGGAGAGCGGAAAGATCGATGTCCTCTCAAAACTCCTCGACCTGTACAACCCGCAGCTGACCCTGATCTTTGCCAACACGAAACGTCGCGTGGACGAGATCGTCTCCCAGCTCCAGGCCCGGGGCTACCTTGCCGAGGGGCTCCATGGCGACATGAACCAGGCCCAGCGTGAGCGGGTGATGGGTAAGTTCCGCGAGGGGAAGATCGATATCCTGATCGCCACCGATGTGGCCGCGAGAGGGATCGATGTCCCCGATGTCGACCTCGTCGTCAACTTCGATGTACCGCAGGACCCCGAATATTACATCCACCGGATCGGGCGGACCGGGAGGGCCGGCAAATCGGGCCGGTCTTTCACGTTCGTGTCAGGCAAGGAGATGTGGAAGCTCCGGGACATCCAGCGGTACGCAAAGATCCGGATCCCGCAGCAGTCCGTGCCAAAGGAGCACGAGATCTCTACGAAAAAGGCCGAACTCCTCGGCGAAAAGGTCCACAGCCTGATCGAGACCGGGAAGCTCGATCCCGAAACCATGCAGGTGCAGCAGATCATGGGGGAGGAGTACACTTCCCTCGAGGTGGCTGCAGCACTCCTCTCCCTCTTGTCCGGCAGCGGGCCACGGTCGGACAAATGAGCATTTGCGGGCACAGCACGCCAAACGGAACGGAAAATTGCGGGCAAATGGCCTTTCAGATTCAATAATTATTTATTTGATAACCCACCTACGCTATCTTGCTATCCCCGTAGTGGAGAAGAGAGGATGATTTCCGTACTACTGGTGCATGACAATACCGACCTGATCGACAGCACTCGTTCATTCCTTGAAAAGAGCGGGGAGGTCCGGGTCGACACCGTCTCCTCCACGAAACAGGCACTCGAGATCCTGAAGAGCCGGACCTACGACGTCATCGTCTCCTATTACCACCTCCCCGAGGTGAACGGGATCGAGTTTCTCCCCGAGATGAACGGGGTGGAACTCCTCAAGTACCTCAAGTCCCACGGGAATTTCACCCCGTTCATCCTCTATGCCCGGATGGGGAGAGAGACGCTGGTGCTTGAGGACCTGAACAACGCACACGAGGTCAGGTTCGGGAAAGGGGGAGACCAGAAAAAGCCCCTGACCGAGCTTCGTGACCTCGTTATCCAGGCGGTGATGCGGAAGAAGATGGAGCGCGATGTCACCCTCAGGACCGACATGCTCAACTCCATCCTGTCGCTCACCCCCGTCTGGGTCTGCCAGGTCCGGGGCGGTGTCATCGACTGGGCAAACAGCACCATGACCTCCGGGCTCGGCCATCCGGAGGGAGGGCTTGTCGGGAAGAACGCCTCGGCCTTTTTTGCCAGCCGCGAGACCTTTGACCGGGCATCACGGGAGCTGACGTACGTCATCGATGAGCAGGGGTGGGGGCGTGCCACGACCCAGCTGAAGAAGAGCGACGGCACGCTCGTCCATGCAAATGTCATGGTCCATGCCATCGACCAGAAGGACCCATCGCGGGGCCAGGTCCTGGTCTGCGAAGATATCACGGAAAAGGTCCTGCTCCTCGACTCGGTGAAGGAGAGCGAGCTCCGGGTCCGCGAGCTCCTCACCCACTCAAGCAGCCTGATCATCAAGCTCGACACCGACGGGACGATCACCTTCTTCAACACCTTCGCCCAGGTCTTCTTCGGGTACTCGGAGGCCGAGATCGTGGGGAAGAATATCATCGGGACCCTGCTCCCGGCAGGGACGGGGGACGGGCACAAGATCTCCGGGTTTGTCTCCGACATGGGACTGAACGGAGAGGGCTATGCCATCCGGATCACGGAGATGCGACTCCGGGACGGCCAGCCGGCCTGGGTTGCATGGACCAACAAGGCACTGCGGGATGCGGAAGGGCACATCTCGGAGATCGTCTGCATCGGTCATGACATCACCGACCACGAGCACCGGGACCGGACCCGCATCAGCACGGCCCTCTGGAAGGACCGGGTGATCGCAAACTCGGATGTGACGGACGAGGTCTTTGAAACGGTGTTCAATATCTGCCTTGAGATTGCAAAGGAAGGACGGGAAGGAAAGAAGGTCGGGACTGCGTTTGTCATTGGCGATACAGAAAATGTCCTCTCCAAGTCGCGGCAGCTCATCTTAAACCCGTTTGCAGGGCACCGGATCGAGGACCGGATGATCACGAACCATGATATCCGCGAGAACATCAAGGAGCTGGCGCAGCTGGACGGGGCATTCGTGATTAGGGGGGACGGGCTGATCGAAGCAGCTGCCCGGTATATCACCATCGACACGAGTGCCGTCGGCATCGCAAAAGGGCTGGGCACCAGGCATTCGTCGGTTGCCGGTATAACCCTCGTCACAAAAGCCATCGGGATCGTCGTCTCGCAGAGCGGGGGCAAGATCTCGATCTTCAGGGACGGCCAGGTGCTCCAGGAGATCGGGTGAACCGCGGTGCCGGTCTGGCCGCATGTATTAATAGCAACCTTTGCAAAACACGATAGTGCAGTTAGTGCTGCAAGAATTGAAAATGAACGATCAGAGGAGATATGGCGGCCCGTCATCGTCCGGACCGCGGACGATGACAAAGACGGTATGTTCAGACTGCGGAAAAGAGTGCGAGGTTCCGTTCGTCCCGACCGAGGGAAGACCGGTGTACTGCAGGGAATGCCTCCCCAAGTACAGGAAGCCCCGTTACTAATCCCCCCCTTTTCTGATTTTTGGCTCACGCCGACTCCAACGCGACTTTCACGCACCGGCTCTCGTGATTTCAGCATGACCTGTCCTGGCAGGTCATCCTCCCCGTCCGGTTCTCCTGCCTAGCCGGAATGCAGAACTCCCCGGCCATCCTGTGACGAAATGATGGGCAGGAATGGAGTGGCTCCTCTCACCGGGGTCCTGGTTCCAGGGACGGGCGGTGCCTTCCGGGAAAGGATTCCTCCCCTGGATCCCTCCAAAAGACCGGGTGGAACCCTTCCCCCTGTCTCTCAATCCGGATGAGGTGTTTCCCCCGTGAGGTGTATCCTGGCTCGACCAGCACCTCGCTCCACTTCTTACCGGAGTGTTCCCTTCATGAGGGGTATCCCGCCCCGTTTTTATGGATTCATCTGTATCGGTCCTCTCCTCCCGAATGTTCTATTTCCGATCGAAGCCAACCCCTCATCCATGGTTTCCAGCCAGCCGGGTGGGACCGGGCTCTCCCGATCGCTGGGCCTTGCCGAGATCACCCTGTCCGGGATCGGGATCATCCTTGGTGCAGGGATCTATGCCCTGATAGGGACCGCGGCAGCCGGTGCAGGGAACGCGGTCTGGCTCGCCTTTGCCATCTCTGCCGTAATAGCCCTCTTTACGGCGCTCTCCTATGCGGAGCTCTCCTCCATGTTCCCCAAGGCCGGCGCCGAGTATGACTATACGTCTGCCGCCCTTGGCGAGTACGTGGCGTTTATCGTCGGCTGGATGATCATCTTTGCAGGGATACTCGGGGCTGCAACGGTCGCACTCGGATTTGGGGGCTATTTTCACGAGCTGTTCGGGATCGGCCAGATTCCTGCAGCGGTGGCACTGATCGGGATCCTCACGGTCGTGCTCTTCATCGGAGTAAAAGAGAGTGCGGGGGTGGCCGGACTCTTCACGCTCATCGAAGGAGTCGGCCTCGTGCTCATCATCATTGCCGGCCTGCCCCGGCTCGGGAGTGTCGATTACCTCGAGATGCCGTTTGGGATCAGCGGGGTCTTCACTGCTGCAGCGCTCGTCTTTTTTGCCTACCAGGGGTTCGAGGAGATGGTCAAGTTCTCGGAAGAGACCCGTGATCCGCAAAAGACCGTGCCAAAAGCCCTGATGATCGCGCTCGTGGTCTGTACCGCCCTCTATATCCTCGTCTGCATCTCTGCGGTCAGCGTGGTGGGGTGGGAAGGTCTTGCCGGATCCGATGCACCGTTTGCGGAAGTGGCGACGGTGGCATGGGGGCCGCGGGCAGCCGATCTCCTCTCGGCCATCGCCCTGTTCGCCACCGCAAATACCGTGCTCCTGATGCTCCTTGCCTCATCCCGGATCGCGTACGGGATGGCCCGATCGGGAAGCCTCCCGGGCCTCTTGTCCCGCGTGCACCCGACAAGAAAGACCCCGTACCTCGCCATCCTTGCCGCTGCACTCGGGGCCGTCCTCTTCCTCTTTGCCGGGGATATCGGGTTTATCGCAAACGCAACGAACTTCACCATCTTCGTCACGTTTATTATCGTGAACCTGTCGGTCATCATCCTCCGCGTCCGTTCCCCGGACACGGTCCGGCCGTTCAGGGTCCCGGGGAGTATCGGGCGGATACCGGTGCTTCCGCTCCTCGGGATCGTGACGAGTCTCTTTCTCTTCCTCCAGCTCACCCCTGAAATACTCGCAATCGGAGCGCTCATCGTCATTATCGGGGGGATAGCCGCCCTTTTTGCGGGAAGAAGGCAGGATGATCTGGAAGTGAACGAAGAGCACTGACCACGAGCATATCCTTGATCGTCATCAGGATCCGATTTCCTGGATAGTGGAGGCTTCCCTGAGGGGTGAAGTGAGCCAGGACGGGAGAAGGGTCGTCGGAACAATGGAGGCTCCTGGAGGGGTGAAGTGACCCTTGACGGGTGAAGGTTCATCGGAACAGTGGAGGCTTCCCGGAAGGGTGAGGTGATCCTGGAAGGTTGAAGGTTCATCGGAACGGTGGAGGCTTCCCTGGAGGGGTGAGGTGACCCAGGACGGGTGAAGGTTCACCGGAACAGTGGAGGCTCCAGGAATGGTATCTGTACCCTAGGAGAGGGAAGATACCTTGGAAGGTGAGGGGTGCGTTCATGCGACAGCACACCCCTGTGCATGTACCCTGGGAGAATGAAGATACCATGGAAGAGCGAAGTATCAACAGAAGGGTGAAGTGATCTCGGATAGGTGGATTTTTTGGAGGAAGACTGACCGCTCCCTCGCACGCATACGTGGAAATCCAGACGAGACCAAAAGCCTGTCGTGAGGGGAACCTCTATGATCCTGCAACACCGTAGAAGCAGTATGAGAATTCAGATCCCTGCGTGCATCCTCCTCATGGTCATCCTCCTGGTGCTCCCGGTGAGTGCCCATGTTCCCGGAGTTACCAAGGGCGATGTCGTCATCGTCCCGGATGCGGAGAAATCGTATGCCTGGTACGGCTCACTTGCAGATGCGGATGAAGTAGACCATTATCGTATCGTGGCAGAAGTGGGGACAGAGATCCGCCTCTCCCTCTCCTCTCCCGAGAGCGGGGTTACCCCTTCGGTCGCCCTGATCGGGCCTGGGATCACCGGACAGGTCCCGCTGCCAGATTTTATCGAAGTCCCTGAGGGGCAGGGGAGTGTCCTCATCCCGGCAGGAAACGATCCTGAGATCTCCTACGAGCCGTTCACTCCTATGGCGATGTACGAGATATCCAGCTATTCGGCCGCCGTTCCTGCAGCAGGGGAATACACAGTCGCTGTTTTCGGGGACGGGGGGCGCTATATCCTGGCCACCGGCTATCTGGAAGAGTTCAGTCTCACCGAATGGTTGGGTATCCCGGTCTCGGTACTTGGCGTGCGGATCTGGCAGGGTCAGTCTCTCTTCCTCAACCTCGTGCCCATACTCGGCGCCGTGCTTGTCGGAGCCTGGTGGTTCCGGAAACGGATCTCCTCGCCATCATGGCCCGGGGTATGGCTGCTCGCCATCGCCGGGTTTGCCTGTATCGGCAGCGGTATCCTCGTGATCCTCCAGATGGTCATCGCCGGAATGCTCACCGGGCCGGTCGCTTCCATGACCCTCACCGCATTCTTTGCGGCAATCCCTGTACTCCTCGGGGTGTTCCTCGTGAGAATTGCAGGAAAGACCGGCCCCTCACCATCATACCGCGACCGTGGGGTGATGGCAGTGCTCGGCATCCTCGGACTCGTCTTCTGGGCCGGGTTGATCGCAGGACCGGTGCTCGCGATTGCGGCATCGCTGTTACCGGGATACGAGCCGTCAAAGGCACCGTAGGTTGTCGAAGTGACGGTTGGCGCCAGGATCCCGGGGGAATGCAAAGCGACACTCCCCCCGGAATGTATCCGGCACCCCGTATGTTCCCCCTTGCCACCCGGCGTGTTCGAGCATATGGAGAAGCCTCAGCATGGGTGCAGAAGGTGCCACAGAAGGGTGAACGCGGGCGTTACCCATAATCGCGTCCGCACTCTTGGCCGGGACCGTGATGGTGAAAACAATATTGCAATCCCTTCCCAGGGGGAGGGGAATCAAATTCTCCTACCGTATCTCGATCTGGTCGCCGGTCACCATGTAGGTAACCTTCTCGGCGATCTTGCACGCATGGTCACCACAGCGCTCCAGGTAGCGGGCGACCATCAGGTAGTTCGTGCACCGGGAGATAGTCCGGGGGTCCTCCATCATGTACGTGATCCCTTCACGGAAGATGGTGTGCCGGAGTGAATCGACCACATCATCCCGGGCCGAGTGGTGTGCGACAAGGGAGAGGTCCTCGGTCTCGTACGCCTTCAGCGAATCGTTGATCATCGCGATCACCAGCGATGCCATGTGGGGAATGGAGAGTGCCCTGACGAGGTCATCAGTCTGCCTGTCGGAATACGTACCAAGCACGACATTGGCGGTATCTTTGCCGTACCGCCCGATCCGCTCGGCAGAGGAGATCAGCCGGAGCGAACACGCGATCATCCGCATATCCTTTGCCATCGGCTGGTACAGGGCAATGAGCCGGTACAGATCTTCTTCGAGTGCATTGGTCCGATCGGAAAGCTCCTTCTTTCTCATCTTGACCGCCTCTGCACGCACGGGGTCGTTCTCCTCGAGGGTCAGCACGGCCTCTTCCAGCATCCCGACTGCAAACTGCCCCAACCCGAGGACCTGCGCTTTCGTCACATCCATCTCGGTATGAAATTTATCGCTCATTCCGCCACCTTATCCGAACCTTCCGGTGATATAGTTTTCCGTCAGTTCCTCTTTCGGGTGTTCGAAGATTTGGGTCGTGTTCCCGCATTCGATCATCGCGCCCATGTACATAAACCCCGTGTAATCGCTCACCCGGGCAGCCTGCTGCATGTTGTGTGTGACAATGATGACACAGTACTGCTGTTTCAGGTCGTTGATCAGGGTCTCGATCTTTGCGGTCGCAATCGGGTCGAGTGCCGAACAGGGCTCATCCATCAGGATCACTTCCGGTTCAACGGCGAGCGTCCGCGCGATGCAGAGACGCTGCTGCTGCCCCCCGGAAAGTCCCATCGCTGAATCCTGGAGGCGATCCTTCACCTCTTCCCAGAGCGCAGCATGCCTGAGGCTTTGCTCAACTATCTCACCGAGGCGTTTTTTATCGTTGATCCCGTGGATCCTCGGTCCGTACGCAACATTCTCATAGATCGACTTCGGAAAGGGGTTTGGTTTCTGGAAGACCATCCCGATCTTCCTGCGGATCTCGACGGGGTCGGATTCCTTTGCATAGATGTCGTTTCCATGGAAATCGATCCTCCCAGTAATACGGCAGATGTTCACGAGGTCGTTCATCCGGTTGAAGCACCGGATCAGCGTTGACTTCCCGCACCCGGACGGGCCGATCAGTGCGGTCACCCGCCGGTCGGGGACTTCCATGCTGACATCCGTCAGTGCGGGTTTCTCCCCGTACCAGAGGTTCAGGTGTGAGGTTCTGATGATAGATTCTGCAGACATGAGGTGTTACCATTTGACGGCCGCAGCCGAGCGGTGGCGTATCCAGAGAGCGAGTGCATAGAATGCGACGACAAGACCAAGGAGCACCAGGGCGGTGGCATACTTCTGCCCTTCAGCGCCCGGGACATTGGTGGCGAGGATGTACAGGTGGTACGGCAGTGCCATGACCGGGTCAAAGAGCGAGTCGGGGAGGAACCGGGTGGAGAAGACCACCGCGGTGAACAGGATCGGGGCCGTCTCTCCTGCCGCCCTCCCGATCGAGAGGATGGTCCCGGTCACGATTCCCGGGACAGAGGGGGGCAGGATCACCTTCCGGATCGTCTGCCATTTCGTTGCCCCGAGCGCGAGGCTCCCCTCCCTGACCGTGACCGGGACCGTCCTGAGTGACTCCTCGGTCGTCCTGATGATAGTCGGGAGCACCATCAGGGCGAGGGTGATCTGCCCTGCAATCAGGGAGACTCCAAAGCCAAGGTACATGACGAGGAAGGTAAACCCGAACAGGCCGAACACGATGGACGGCGTCCCGTTCAGGAGGTCGGTTCCGGTCCGGATGACCCTGGTGACGGTCCCTTCCCGTGTATATTCGGTGAGGTAAATGGCCGCCCCGATCCCTATCGGCAGGGCGATGGCGATGGCGCCGATCACCAGGTACATGGTCCCCACGATTGCCGGGAATATGCCCCCTGACCGCCCGAGGTCTGAAGGGGGGGCCGTCAGAAACTCCCAGGTGAGGTAGGGTGCGCCATTCACAATGATATCAAGGAGAATGACCCCGAGAGCAAAGAGGACCGAGAGGATGCAGAAGACGAGAAGCGAGAACGCCACACGCTGGGTCCATTTCGGGGAGATGCGCCCCTGGATCAGCCGGAACGCGGCATATCCGGCAATGGCAGCCAGGAGTGCTATCCATCCGAAGATCGCAAGCACTCCGAGTCCGAGTGCGATCCCGATCAGTACATTCCGGTATTTCTGCAGGGAGCCGGAGAACCATGGTGTTTTCCCCGGTCCTGCCACCGTTGGCGAACAGGTTTTCACTCCCATGTGCTTCTCTTTGATCCGGGCCAGGAGTATCGTTGCAAGCAGGTTGATTGCCAGGGTGATGACAAGGAGCACCACGGCAATCCCGAAGAGCGCATGGTAATGGGTGCTCCCTATCGGCACCTCCCCCATCTCGATACCGAGGGTGCCGGTGAGGGTCCGTACCGGGGAGAGGACATTCCAGATCGGAGACGGGATGACCGCGGCATTCCCGGTCACCATCAGGACTGCCATGGTCTCACCGACCGCCCTCCCGATACCGAGGATGATGGCAGCGGTGATCCCTGACAGGGCGGCCGGGGTCACCACCCTGCTGATGGTCTGCCAGTGCGTGGCGCCGAGGGCAAACGATGCCTCCCGGTACTCCCGGGGGGCAGAGGAGATGGCATCCTCGGAGACACTGATGATCGTCGGGAGCGCCATCACCCCGAGAAGAATGGACCCGGCAAGCCAGGTCTCGCCGCTCGGCACCGCAAAATTCACCCGGATCCAGTCGGTGAGGACGATCAGGCCGAAGAACCCGAATACCACGGAAGGGATACCGGCGAGGAGCTCGACTGCCGGTTTCAGGAGGGTCTTTACCCGGGGAGGGGCGATCTCAGCAAGGTAGATGGCACTCCCTACCCCGAGTGGGATGGAGATTGCCATTGCGAGGATGGTCACAAGGAGGGTATCCACGATAAGGGCGTAGATCCCGTAGGCAGGGGGGACCCCGGTGGGGTTCCAGATTGTGCCGGTCAAAAATTCGCGGATACCTATCTCAAAGAAGACCGGGTACGCGTCAAAGAGCAGGAAGGCCAGGATGAAGAAGATGGTGATAACGGCAAAGAAAGCGCAGAATAACCAGACTGCCCTGATACATCGCTCCTTCCCGTGGCCACGGGCAAAAATTGCCCGCCTCCACCCGCCCTTCTCGTCCGGGTGTGCAGGGGAAGAAGGGTTTCCGGGGGTTTGGCCCCTCCCGGAGAGGTCGCGACCGATCTTCATGAGGTGATCGGCACGAATCCTTCTTCAGCAACTATCTTCTGGCCCGGAGGACTCAGGAGGAAGTCAAGGTAGTCCCTGGCCAGTCCTGCGGGGGCTCCCCGGGTGATCATGATCAGCGGCCGGGAGAGGGGATATTTCTTGTTCAGCACATTGGCGATGGTCGGCATCACCGGCTCCCCGTCCACGACAAGGGGTACTGCTTTACCCCCGCTGTCAACGTAGCCGAGTCCTACATACCCGATGGCTCCCGGCGTCTGGGTGATGGTCTGCGCCACCGCCCCGTTCGAGTTCTTTTCGAGCTGCATTCTGGTGAAGTCCTGCTTGTGCATCACGGCGTCAGAGAAGAACTCGCGGGTCCCTGATGCGCTGTCGCGCCCAACCACCACGATGACCTGGTCTGGTCCGCCGACCTCCTTCCAGTTGGTGGTGTTGCCGGCATATATCTCTTTGAGCTCGTTGAGGGTAAGGCCGGATACGGAATTGCCCGGGTGCACGATCACCGCAATTCCGTCATTTGCGATCGTGGTGACCACAAGACCGGGATACCTGGTTTTTTCTTCGGCTTTCAGGTCGCGGGACGACATCCCGATATCGGCGGTGCCTTCACCAATCGACTGGACCCCGACGCTTGAGCCTCCTCCGGTGATCTGGATATCGGCGCTGGCATGATCTTTTCCAAACGCATCGGCTGCAGCCTGTGCAACAGGAAGCACCGTGGTCGAACCGGTAACTTTGAGCACCGTCTTCTGGCTATCGCCGGGCTGCTGGGTACACCCGGCGGCAAGAACTGCAATGATCAGGACGAATGCAAGCCCTGATACCCAGTATTTCGTTTTCGCTTCTGCCATAGACTACTGATGTCACTATATTTTTATACAATTATCCAATGGAAACTCTATTCATATATAGAGTATATAGAGATACAGAGAGTTGCAGGTGATTTGGCAGGGATGGAGATACGAAAAGTACAGGTTACCGGGGGTTCTTCGTTTGTGATCACCCTCCCGAAGGACTGGGCAGAAGCGCAGAAGATACAGAAGAACGATCCTCTGGGCCTCGTTGCACAACCTGACGGGACGCTTCTGGTCACCCGCGATATCACGGAAGGCCAGTTCCAGCGCGAGAAGCGGTTTGACGTCAGTGATATCCATGAACCGACTTTCCTCTTCCGGATGCTGATCGGGTCCTACATTGCAGGGTACACGACCATCACCATCACCTCGAAAACACGCCTTCCCGCCCCGGTCAGGATGGTGGTCCGGGATTTTACGCAGATGACGATCGGGCCTGAGGTCGTGGAGGAGACTGATACGAAGATCATCCTGAAAGACCTCCTGAACCCGGCCGAGATGCCCTTTGAAAACACCATCAAGCGGATGTTTGTTATTGTAAAGAACATGCACCTCGACGCAATGAGTGCCCTCGAGACACGGAACAAGAGCCTCTGCGATGATGTCATTGCCCGGGACAATGACGTGGACCGCCTGCACTGGCTGATCGCCCGCCAGACCAACATCATCCTGAAGAACGCCAGCCTCGGGAGAAAGATGGGGGTGCCGACGAGTAAAGTCGTCAATACCTACATCATCAGCCGGATTATCGAGAGGATCGGGGACCATGCGGTCAGGATCTCTGAGAATGCACAGAAGATGCCGGAAAGCCGGGTTGACCCGGAGGTGCTTGCGGCGATTAAAAAGGCGAGTTCCCTTGCCCTCGCAATCTTTGACAAGAGCATCGTCTCTTTTTTCAATGCCGATATGCGGGGCTCCCACAACAATATCGAGCAGGTGGAAAAACTCGAGGAACTCTGCGAAAACATCAATGTACTCGCGATGAAACGAGATCCCTTTGTCGCGGTGGCACTCCGCTACATCGCGGAAAGTGTCCGGCGCTCGGGGGAGTATGCAGGAGATATTTCCGAGTCTGTCATCAATTACCTGGTTGAAGAGAAGGCCTGAACCGGGAAGCAAGCTTCATCTTCTCCAGTTCTTTTTGCCGGGTCACTGCCCTGTTCGGGGAGACGAAAATCGAAGTTCGGGCTCCCGTTTCCGATTGTTGTCACGAAAACCGCCTCCGGGGCGACCTGTTGGGGGCAACAGCGTGGACATCACATTGGAGGTGTAGGGGGGAGGGAAGCCCCCCTACAGTGTCCGGTTCACCTGGTCTCACCAACGCGAGAGAGCGAAGGCCTTTTTTTGCTGGTCCTGGAAAAACGGCAGAAGCTATATCACCGGATGCTCCCTCATACTCCCTCTGAGGAGGAACATTTGTGACGGAGATCGAACTGACCGATTTGACCTGGGAGCAGCTGGTGGAGCGATCGGACAAACCGGTGCTGGTCATGTTTTACAGCCCTACCTGTTCCCACTGCCGTACGATGGAGCCCTATTTCAGGCAGTATGCCCAGGAGTATGCAGGGATCGTCTCCTTTGCCCGCATCGATGTCACCAACAGCCAATGGACCGCAGAGCGGTATGGCGTGCGGAGCACCCCCACGTTCAAATTGTTCTGTACCGGAAAACCATTCCAGGAACTGGTAGGTGCGGTGTATCCTGCCCTCCTGAAGAGGATGGTGGATGAAGGACTGGCATCAGGGAACGAATGCATCGCGAAATCCACGGCAATCAATTACGACATAACCGGGTACGGGTAAGCAGCATTCGTCGGGCAAAAAAGGCTGACCCTTACAGGAATCACGGAATCCTCTGGCATGAGGGAAAAAAGCCATCGGGTCTCTTCACGATACTTCCCAGCATCTCCCTTGTAGTGTCAACGAGGTAGTGTTCAGAGGAGGCGAACCCTTCTATGAGAGTATATACTCTATTGGCCCTTTACTACCAGGTCTGGGAGGTAGTGTTCAGAGGAGGCGAACCCTTCGTGTGGTTTTTGCCAGAGAGGGGGAGCCTGGTGAACAGCCCCGGTTCACATGACCTGTACATCCTGCCCAAGGTATATATCCGTAAAAAGAGCAAACACTGTTGTTATAAAGATGACAACAAAGGGATCGTTTGGGCGGGTTGTTCCGGCAGTCATCCTGGCTCTTGCCCTCCTTGGGGGGATAACTGCAGGTGCGGGAAGCATCTATCTCTCGGGATCTCCCGACCTTGTTGCAGCCATCGCAGGCATCAATGAATTCTCCCCCGGCTCGGAGCAGAACATCTCGCTCCATATCAGGAATGCCGGGGTTGACGGGGTCAAGATTATCCAGGCAGGCGGGGGAGCATCAGGGGATCCCCCGAGCACAGCCCGGATGGTCACGCTCACGCTCCTCCCGGGCACCGCTCCAGTCGAGATCAAGTCAGATTCCCAGATGGCCGGGGATATAGCTTCTGGAAATGCGGCGTTCTCCTCGTTTTTTGTGACCGTCGACAAGGACGCCGCCGGAGGGACCTATCTCCTGCCGCTCCTGGCCACGTATACCTACCTTGCGTCAGAAGAACTGGTCGGCAGTGAGAGCGTCATCTTCCGCTACACGGAAGAGACTGTGCAACTGGATATCCCGTTCACCATCAGGGACGAGGTGCAGATTGCGGTGCAGAGTATCATCGCAGGGGACCTGAATGCAGGGGGTGACGGGTACATCACCCTCGCGATCGAGAATACCGGCACCCTCCCGGGCGACAATACCATCGCAATGCTGTTCCAGGGGGACGAAAGTCCCATCGTGCCGATCGACGAGCAGGTCTTTATCGGCTCATTTCCTCCCGGGGCGGTTGCGACCACCCGCTTCAAGGTCAGGGTCGATGAAAAGGCCGGCAATGAGCGGTATCCGTTACAGGTTGCCGTTGAGTACAAAGACCAGTCCGGTGATACACGCCTCTCCCGGGCGGTGACAATAGGGGTCCCGGTTGTCGGGGAGACCGGGTTTGTTGTCATCGAAAAGCCGCTCCTGATCTACCGGGGGTCAAAGGAAACAATCGAGGTGGAATACGAGAATACCGGAGCAACGACCGTGTACAGCGCACAGGCCCGGCTCGGTGCGTCAGACCCGTTCATCGCGTATGATGACATCGCTTTTCTCGGGGATCTCGCTCCTGGTGACAGGGCCGTGGCGGAGTTTGAGATTGGGTTGGACAAGACCGCGACAGGAAAAGAGTACGGTCTTGACACCGAGATACGGTACAGGGACAGCATGGATGCGAGCCGAATCTCCGATCCGATCACCGTCCGTGTGTACGTGAGGGAACGAACCGGCCTCCTCCGCATCCTGTACGACCCGGTGCTGATGAGTATCATCATTGCGGCTGGTATCGGGTGTGCGTATTACGTTGCCATCCACCGGAAACACTAAGCCGGAACAGCCGGAAGAGTGAGCCCGGGCAGGGTCATGATCCCCTGCGGGGTGCAGGGGGATAATCCCCGGGCTTCCGGAAAAGAGCCGCCCGAGGTTTGCCGGGTGGAACCAGGTCGTCATCCTCCTCCGGGAGCACCGTTTTTGTTCGCTCCGTTTTTCAGTACTTTTTTGATTGCGCCGCGCTCATGCTCGCTATGGACCAAAAATTCACGGAAACTTGGCTCCCGCTTCCGTGAACCGCAGGCGCATAGCAGAGGAATTCTCCACATCCCCCCTATCCCCTGATTATCCCTCATAAAAACGCCAGCGGGGACCTGCTCAGGACACCGCTTCTGACTGCACTGCAGTCATACAGATAGAGTGACGATACGAATGCAGCCTGCCTCGTTCGTGAATTTGGCAAGGACTGCCGGCCGTGTACGACGCGGAAGAGTACGGGGGCAAACGATCCTCCCCGGGAGTATCGGTCCACCAAAAAATGCATGTAATCTCCAGAGAATGGGGCTCACGTTCGTGAAAATGCCGATGGCATGAACAAAAAAAGGGATATCTTCCGGGATTACTTGAAGATATCGAAGATCTGGTCGCTGCCGGTTGCAGAGAGCCGGTCGCGCTCTTCCTTCTCCTCAACGAGTGCAAGGAGCGGGAGGTCCATGCTGACGCCGGGCACATGCCCGAACATCTTCTCGAGCTCGACCTGCTGGGCGTGCATGAAGAGTGCGTTTGGAATATCCATCGAACAGAGTTCCTCGCACTGCCCGCAGTTCACGCATGAGTCGGCGATATGGGCATACCGGATCAGGTGGAACATGAAGTTTGGCGGTACCTGGCCAGGGGTGACCAGGTAGGGTTTCTTGGTACTGCATTCGACGCAGTAGCAGATCGGGCAGTTCTCGATGCAGGCATAGCACTTGATGCACCGCGAGGTCTCCTTCACGATCTTTTTGAGCCGCTCCCTTCCCTCGCCGAGGCCCTCAA
>CAZRAQ010000031.1:0-21444 GCA_964598015.1 uncultured Methanoregula sp.
CTGCCGTCAAAGCGTCCCAAACGCTCTAGGATGGACCAGGCTACCCTACTACCCCTGATATGAGCAAGATGGTTGGACCGGCAGCCAAAAATAGTTACCTATGTTCTCTCAACCCTGGCGATAGGGAGCGGGTCTTTCTCTTCCCCGATGACCAGGCTCCCGATCCGGGTCCCGGACAGGAGCGCTTTCGAAAGGTTATCCGGATCGCGCCCGTCAATGACCAGAAGCGGGATTTTCGAGCGCTGGATCACTTTTGCCGCGACCATATCGATCACGGTGTTCGACCCGGCCATGAGTGATCCGGTTCCGACTATCTCCAGGAGTTTTTCCGGGGTCAGGCGCTCGAGCCGTTCTGCAGCGGGATCGATCCTGGGATCCGCCGTGTATATTCCATCCACGGATGTGAGATTCACCATGAGGGCTGCCCCGCACCGCTCTGCAAGGACCGCTGCCACCGCGTCCGTGGTCTGGGCAGGGGTGACCCCTCCCATCAGGACGATCCTGCCGGTTGCCCCCCAGGCCATCGCTTCGGCCTGGCTCCCTGCGATGACGGGGCAGGCAGCATCACCAAGCCCCCCGGCGAGGAGCAGGGCATTTAGGCGGGTTACCGCAATCCCGACCTCGTCGGCAGCTGCTTCGGAACACCCGACCTGCCTCGCAGCGGTGATGTAGCTCCTGGCCTCCCCGCCCCCGCCCACCACTACGTAGAGACGGGCATACCTGGCGATCTCCTGCAACACTGCGGCATAGCGGGCGATCCGGTGCTCCTCAAGGGAGGGGATGAGCACGGATCCGCCTAGGGAGAGGACGACCTTTTTCATGCACCCAATGGTTTCTTTATACGCTACATATAATTGTTGAAGATGATCCGCTGCCCGGTCTGCAGGAGTGCCGATATCTACAGGGTCGCTGGGGGGTGCATCGGCGAGGTGTACCGGTGCAAGCGCTGCGGTTACTACGGCTCTTTCATGGTAGAAGAGGACGAACCTGCCCGGAAGGAGGAGGAGTGATCCGGGGCGCGGCCGGACGAAGTCACCGGCACTTTTATCGTGCGAAAGCATGGAAAATCTCCTCTTGATGGAAGACTGGCACGAGGCGCTGCAGTATCAGAAAGGCGAAAACCTCGAGGTTGCATGCTCGCTCTGCAGTCACCGGTGCCGCATAAAGGACGGGAAGCACGGCATCTGTGGTATCCGGCTCAACCGGGCTGGCACGCTGTACGCGACCACATTTGGAAAGGTGAGCGCAGAAGCAGTCGACCCCATAGAAAAAAAGCCCCTTTACCATTTCCTCCCCGGGACACTCTCGTACTCGCTCGGGGGAGTCGGGTGCAACTTCCACTGCGAGCACTGCCAGAACTGGCATATCTCCCGGCAGGGTCCTGATGCGATCGCGCTGGCAGACCTCGCCCCAGAAGAGGGAGTCAGGAGGGCTCTTTCCCGGCATTGCGGGAGCATATCGTGGACGTACAACGAACCCACGATCTGGCACGAATACCCGCTCGAGATGGGGGGCCTGGCAAAGAAGGAAGGGCTCGGGACCGTGTATGTGACCAACGGGTACATCACGGAGGAGGCGCTTGGGGAGATAGGGACGGTCCTCGATGCCTTCAGGGTGGATATCAAAGCCTTTTCAGACGAGTTCTACAGGAAGGTCTGCGGTGCAAAACTGCAGCCGGTCCTCGATGCGACAATCAGGGCCCGGGAACTCGGGCTTCATATCGAGGTCGTCACCCTAGTCATCCCCGGCCTGAACGACTCACCAGAGGAGACCGGGGCACTCATCCGCTGGATACTCGAACACCTGGGGCCGGAGACCCCTGTCCATTTCAATGCATATCACCCGGATTACCGGATGAAGGAGCCGGGACCGACCCCGGTTGCGGTCCTTGAGCGGATCTACCGGCAGGCCCGGGAGATCGGCATGCAGTACCCGTATCTTGGGAACGTTTACAAGCACCGGTTCGAAAACACGTACTGTCCGGTATGCGGGGCACTCCTTATCGAACGGCAGGGGTTCTCATCGGTGTTCAGGCACCTTTCAGCACACCGGTGCACACAATGCGGGGAAGCGATACCATACGTCAGCAAAACAGACTGAGGAAGGGAAAGTCCCTGCGTTCCTCGTAGACAGGATGCTTGGGACGCTCTGCCGTTACCTGAGGTTCATGGGGTACGATGCAGAGAGTGCCCTCTCCCTAAGCGAGGGAAACCCCCGTGAGGACACCCTCCTCATCAGGTCCGCGGAGCGGAAGAATCGGGTCCTGCTCACCCGGGACAGGGAGCTGGCCAGGCGGGCCGGGGCCCGGGCCGTCCTCGTATCGGGTGATAATGTCCTCGACCAGGTCGCTCTGCTCGCTGCAAAAGGGCTCATCGATCCGAAACTCAGGATGAACCGGTGTTCGATCTGCAATGAACCCCTCAGGCCTGCACGCGAATGCGAAATCTCTTCAGCCTCGTATGCTCCAAAACACCATGGAGATCTCAGTTTTTTCTGGTGCAGGAACTGCAGGAAGCTCTACTGGATGGGCTCCCATTGCGAAGATCTCAAAAAAAGAATAAAGGGGATTTTGTAGTCGTTACGGGTTTTTTCCGGATTCAGGTACTCTTTGCTGCAGCGGCTTTCTCGCTCATCTGGCTTCTTCTCCGGAGCCAGACCAGCTCCTTCTCCTCCCAGGCAAAGCTCTGCATCGGGAGGACAGAAACCTCCCCTGGAACGCCGGAAACATCAGTGTTCTTTGGGACGACGAGGATCTTTTTCGGCGATGCAAGACCAGGGACGGGGTCGGTTTTTGCCATGGCCATGAGAGAAGCCGTGGTGGCAGGTGTCACGACCCGGTCAAACGAGACCAGTACGTGGGCACCTTCCGACTTTCCGAGGATTCTCCTTGCCACGACGAACCCCTGCTCTTTTCCTGCTGATTGTATCGCATTCTTGATCTGCCATCCGTCAACGCTGGGATAGAGTTTCCTGAGTTCCTTTCTTACAAATTCATGCATGATGTCGTCATTCGATCCCATGGTCAATCACGGCAGGAGATAGATTGTCGGATAAATACTAAATTGTTTGGTATTGTGGTGGCAGGGCCATCTGACCGGTCGCACAGTCATGCAATGTCCCGACACCATGCAGAAAAGCCAGGATCTCTTCTGCCACTCCTGCTCTTGCTGTGATACAACAGGAATGAGAGGACGATTTGGGAACGGGTGTTTCCTGGCGCAAAGACACGCTTGTCACGTTACTCAGATGACAGCTGCATGACGGGGGTGTTCTTTCCTCCTATGGTTATTAAAAGAAGATTCTCAAATACTACCTGAACTATGGTGAATAGCATGGAAGGAAGGTCGGGCGAATACGGAACTACGGAAAAAGAAGCCGGAGACTCACCGTTCCTGGAAGATCCATCCCTCTTTTTCAACCGGGAACTCTCCTGGCTCGAATTCAACCGGCGTGTACTTGCGGAAGCCGCGGACCATACCCACCCTCTTCTTGAACGGGTCAAGTTCCTCTCCATCTTTTCAAACAACCTGGACGAATATTTCATGATCCGGGTCTCGGGGCTGCAGCGGCAGGTTGCCAGGGGAGTGCGTGAGGCGCCGCCTGATGGAATGAGCCCTGCCCTCCAGTTGGCTGAGATTCATCGCATTCTTGAACCGATGCTTGCCCAGCAGTCGGATCTCTGGAAGGAGGAGATGGTCCCTGCCTTGCGGGATGCAGGGATCCATATCCTGTCGTATGGGGAGATATCAGGTGCGGAGAAGGCGCTGCTCCGGGATTACTTTCAGCGGGAGGTGTACCCGGTCCTGACACCCCTCGCATTCAACCCTTCACATCCGTTCCCCTTCATCTCGAATCTCTCGCTCAACCTGGCGGCAATCCTGAAACACCCCTCCTCCAGGACAGAGCATTTTGCCCGGGTCAAGGTCCCGACAAACCTGTTTCCCCGGCTTATCCAGGTCCCTGGTGAGAGCAGGGGGAGTGACTATAAGGGGGATACCTGCCGGGTCTTCCTCGAGGAACTCATTGGCGCAAACCTCGATCTCCTCTTTCCCGGCTACCAGGTGGAAGGTGTGTTTCCCTTCAGGGTAACCCGTGATGCAGACCTTGAGATCGAAGAGGATGAGGCATCCGACCTTCTCACCGTGGTAGAAGAGGGGATCGGAATGCGGCGGGTGGGCTCCCCGGTCCGCGTCGAGGTGGCAGAAGGGATGCCCTCATCGGCCTGCAGCATCATCGGCAGGAAACTCGGTATTGCTGCGGAGATGTTTTACCAGGTCCGTGCCCCGCTCGGGATAGCGGACCTCATGGAACTTTCCGGGCTGGACCGGCCCGACCTGAAAGACCTCCCGTTCGTCCCGTCAGTCCCCCCCGGTCTTGGCGAACAGGACGCGATCTTCTCCCGTATCAGGGAGAAGGACGAACTCCTGTTTCATCCGTATGAGAGTTTTACCCCGGTCATCAGCCTGCTCCGCCAGGCAGCCAATGATCCTGCGGTACTGGCAATCAAGATAACCCTCTACCGGGTCGGCAGACACTCCCCGGTTGTGGATGCCCTGCTCGAAGCGAGGGAGAACGGGAAGGTTGTGGCAGCCTTGATCGAGCTCAAAGCCAGGTTTGACGAGGAGAACAATATCGGATGGGCCCGGGCGCTTGAGCGGGCAGGGGTTCACGTGGTATACGGCCTTCCCGGGCTCAAGGTGCATTCCAAGATCTGCATGGTGGTCAGGCGTGAACAGGACGGTCTCCGGACCTATGTGCACCTGGGTACCGGAAATTACAATGCCACCTCCAGCAGGATTTACACCGATTTCGGATTATTCACCGCAGATCCGGCAATCGCAGCCGATGTCACTGACCTTTTCAACGTTCTCACCGGGTGTGCAACCCCTCGCTCGTACCGGAAACTGCTCGTGGCGCCTCAAACCCTCCGGGAGGGGATTCTCTCCCGTATCGAGCGGGAGCGCAAGCGGCACCGGGAGCATGGTGACGGCTGCATTATCTTCAAGATGAATGCCCTCGTCGACCGGGACTGTATCCTTGCCCTGTACCGGGCATCAGCGGAAGGAGTCCGGGTCCTCCTCCAGGTGCGGGGCATCTGCTGCCTGCGCCCGGGTGTGGCCGGGGTGAGTGAAACGATACAGGTGACTTCAATCGTCGGCCGGTTCCTCGAACACGCCCGTCTTTACTACTTCAGGAACGGTGGAGAGGATGAAGTGCTCCTCGGAAGCGCGGACCTCATGCCCCGGAACCTCGACCGGAGAATCGAGGTGCTGTTCCCGGTTGAAGACCGGGCGCTCGCATCCTGGCTGATGAAGACCATTGTCCCGGTGCATCTCGATGATACCGTGAAGAACAGGATTCTTCACCCGGATGGGACCTATTCTCATATCGTCCCTCAACCGGGCCAGCCTGCCCTGGACGCACAGGAATGGTGCATTGCCCACCGGGCAGCGTGGAGCGAACAAAAAAGGAGCGAAACCAGAAGGGGGTGAAAACCATAAGGGCTGACCTTGCAGTGCCTGATGAGCGGCATCTGGTACAGGGGAGATCGGGAGAGGGGAACGGACACCTTGCAGCCATGACGCCAACTCCTGCCAAAGGTTCGCCATAGTTTTTTTGCCCCACATGGTCCCGGTCATGATTCGCGGTGTCCAGGCAGGACTTCCCCCAGTTCATTCCGGGTGGAAAATTCCGGGCGTCTCGCCTCCTTTGGCGCCTGACAGTCCGTCCGTTTGTCCGGTCGGTCAGAACTGCCCGGATAACGCCAGTTTTCCAAAAATGGCAAAAGGATATGTTTTATCAACGCACACTAGACTCTTATTGCAGCCGGGTTTTGCAGGAAGGCGACATGATTGTCCTCGGGATTGATCCGGGTCTCGCCACGGTAGGGTATGGCGTCCTCGAATCAGGGGACGGCAGGCTGAAAAACGTCATCTGCTATGACTGTATCCAAACGTCAGGGAAGGACCTCTCCACCCCCGAGCGTCTCGAGAAAATTTTCAACCGTGTCTCGGGGCTCATCGAAGAACACCGGCCGGGGTGGGTCGCGCTCGAAAAACTCTTCTTTTCAAGAAACGTGACATCGGCACTGGGCGTTGCAGAAGTGAGGGGGGTGATCCTGCTCGCGGCACAGCAGCACCGGGTCCCTGTCGCTGAATATACGCCGAACCAGGTGAAACTGGCGATCACCGGGTCGGGGAGGGCAGACAAGAGGCAGATGCAGGAGATGGTCCGCCGTCTCCTGAACCTTCCCGAGATCCCACGACCCGATGATGTGGCCGACGGGCTTTCGCTCGCTCTCTGCCATCTCCATACGGTGAGAGAGCCATGATTGCGCTCCTTTCGGGCAATGTCCTCTGGTGCGGTGAAGGGGTAGCGGTCATCAACGTAAACGGCATCGGGTTTGAGGTCCATATGACCGATGCGGCAATCACTACCCTTTCGGGAACCGATGCCGGGGTCAGGATCCATACCCACCTTGTGGTGCGTGACGGGGAGCCGGTCCTCTACGGCTTCCTCTCCCGCGCCGAGGTGGAGATGTTTCTTCTGCTCATCTCTGTCAACCGGGTGGGCCCGGCACTTGCCCTGGGGATACTCTCCCAGATCACCATCCCGGAACTTGCCGGGGCGGTCCTTGACGGGGATGAGGCGGTCCTGACCCGGATATCCGGGATAGGTGCAAAGAGCGCGAAACGTCTCATCCTGGAGCTTGGGGACAAGATGAAACAACGGGCGGCAGTCTTTGTCCCCGGGCTTCCCGCAGGGGGGGATCCGGTGCGGAGGGATGCGGAGAGTGCGCTGGTCGCGCTCGGGTTTTCGCAAAAAGAGTCGGTTTCATCGGTTGATACGGTACTCCGCGGAAAGGCCGTCACCCCTGATATCGCAACGGTCGTGCGGGCTGCGCTCGCTCTCCTCCGGGAGCGCTCATGACAGAAGAGGGGCTGATCGCGGCCTCCATGAGAGAGGAGGATAGCGACGAGATAGGGATCCGGCCCGAGAAGCTGGCAGATTTCATCGGCCAGGAACCGCTGAAAGAGGCCCTCTCGATCGCGATTGCCGCGGCACAGAAGCGGGGTGTCCCGCTCGACCATACCCTCTTTTCAGGCCCGCCGGGGCTTGGCAAAACAACGCTGTCCCATATCATCGCCAGGGAGATGGGTGCCGCGATCCACTGCACCAGCGGCCCGGTTCTTGAGAAGGCCGGGGATCTTGCTGCGATCCTGACCCTCGTCCAGGAAGGGGATCTCCTCTTCATTGACGAGATACACCGCCTCCCCACCGTGGTGGAAGAGATCCTGTACCCGGCAATGGAGGACTTCCGGATCGATGTGATGATAGGGGAGGGGCCCAGTGCACGCTCCATCAAGATCGATCTCGCACCCTTCACCCTGATCGGGGCTACCACGCGGGTCGGGCTGCTTGGATCGCCGTTCCGGGACCGTTTCGGCATGATCTATCGGCTCAATCCCTATTCAGGGGAGGAGCTGGCACGCATTGTCAGGAGGAGTGCACGGATCCTGGCACTGCCCATCACGCAAAAAGGGGCGCTCGAGATTGCGCAGAGGAGCCGCGGCACTCCCCGCATCGCAAACCGCCTGCTGCGTCGCGTGGGGGATTATGCGCTGGTCCGGGGTGACGGGAAGATCGATGAGGTTCTTTCCGATCAGGCGCTGACCATGCTCGGGGTGGACAAGACCGGGCTCGATGAAGTTGACCGGCGGATACTCAAAGTGATCATCGAAGACTTCGGGGGAGGTCCGGTCGGAATCAAGACGATAGCGATCTCGATTGGCGAGGATGTGCGGACCATCGAGGAGGTGTACGAACCCTATCTGATCCAGTCAGGGTTTGTCAAGCGGACACCGCAGGGAAGGGAGGCCACCCCTGCGGCACGGAGCCATCTCCAGCCGGGAAGGTGGTGACACGATTTTTTTGGCATCACCCCAAAATTTGATGTGATCTGTCACTGATACATGAGGTGATGAAACAGTTCACCGGGCTCGAGCTCCCCCCGGGCAAGTCGGCCTACATCCAGTATTTCTCCCTCCAGGGAACGACGGTGAAGATATCCGGGATTGCAGCATATTTTGGAGTCGATCCCTCGACCGTGACAAAGACGGTGCATGAACTCACCCGTGAGGGGTATGTCGAACACGAGCCGTACGGCGGGGTGGCGCTCACCGATTTTGGGAGAGAATACGGGGCGTTCCTGGTGCGAAGGCACCGGATACTCGCCCTGGTCCTCTCTCATTACGGTCTTTCGGAAGGTGAGGCATGCCAGGAAGCATCAAGAATGGAGAGTTTCCTCTCCCGGGACGCCGTCAACAAGATGTGCCGTGCCCTTGGGCATCCCACAAAAGGATTCTGCGGAGATATCTGTCATGACCCGCTCTGCCTGACCCGGACCGTGCAGAACGGTCTCTCTGAAAATGTGAGCTGATATGCAAAAATATTGGCTGATGAAACCGGGAATGGCCGGGTTCCTGGCATTGCTCCTTGTGATCCTGCTCACCACTTCCGGCTGCACCAGCACCAGTGGCACCGGCTCTGAAAAGGAGGGGGTGATGGTCGCAGTCACCCTGCCCCCCCAGGCAGAGATGGTGCAGGAGATCGGCGGGGAGTGGGTGGACGTGATCGTGGTGATGCCCCCCGGATCCGATCCTCATACCTACGAACCAGGGCCTGCGCTTGTGGCAAAGGCATCAGGCGCTGATCTGTACCTTGCGCTCGGGACAGGGCTCCTTCCGCTCGAAGATACCCTCGTATCCCGGCTCAGGGCCATGAACCCGGACCTCGTGGTCGTGGACACCTCAAAGGGCGTCACCTACCTCCTGGACCAGGAAGGGACGAACGGCAACAGTAGCGGCTCCTCCCAGGAGATGCAGGGTGATCCGGAGAGCCCGGGCGTGGGGAGTCCGGACCCGCACATCTGGCTCTCGCTCAGGAATGCGGAGATCATGTCTGAAAATATCCGCGATGCCCTTATTGCGGCGGATCCCGCTCATGAGAAGGAATACTGGGAGAATGGCGACCGGTATGCCGCACGTCTGGAGGATCTTGATCAGACGATCATCGCGAGGCTTTCGGAAAACGATCCGGGCATCTTGCTGGTGACCCACCCTGCCTGGCAGTATTTTGCACGGGATTATGGTCTCCAGGTGGTGGCAATCGATCGGGAGGGAAAAGAGCCGACCGCAAAGGACCTCGAATCGCTCATCCTTCTTGCCCGCTCGAATAACATCCGGGTGGTATTTGCCGAAGCGCAGGAGAGTCTGCGGGGAGCGGAGACCATTGCCCGGGAGACCGGCGGCACGGTCCAGGTGATCGATCCCCTCGCACAAGACTACCTTGCCAACATGGAGCGGGTATCAGCAGCTTTTTCGGAGGCCGGTTCGGCATGAACGGTCCGGTGATCGAACTTGAAAAGGTCTCCTGCGTCCTTTCAGGGAGACCGGTGCTCGATTCTGTGGACCTGAAGGTCCGGGAAGGTGACCTGTATGCAGTGATAGGGCCAAACGGGGGTGGCAAAACAACCCTGCTCCGTGTCATTCTCGGGCTCCTCCCTGCAAGTTCGGGGACGGTACGGGTCTTTGGGAGCGATCCTGTGCAGGCGCGGAGCAGGATCGGGTATGTCCCCCAGTACAGGACGTTTGAGTTCCATTACCCGGTTACCGTTGAGGAGATGGTGCTCTCGGGAAGGCTCGGCCACATCCGGAGCCCCATCCGGTGTTTCTCAAAGGAAGATCGGAGTGCAGCCCAAAAAGCCCTGGAACGGACCGGCATCCTGCATCTCTCCCATCGGCCGATCGCTGATCTCTCCGGGGGTGAGCGGCAGAGAGCCATTATTGCACGGGCGCTTGTCGGGGAACCCGAGCTCCTCATCCTCGACGAGCCGATGGTGTACGTCGACCTCCCGACCGAAGTGCAACTGTTCGACATGCTCCACGATCTCCTCCCCGGCATGACCATTCTTCTCGTCACGCATGATATCGGGGCGATATCCACGCATGTCACGCGGGTGGCCTGCCTCAATGGGAAGATTTTCACCCATGATACAAGCGAGATCTCAGAGGAGATGCTGACGGCAGCCTACCATTGCCCTGTCGACCTGATAGCACACGGCATTCCCCACCGCGTATTCCGCGACCATGAGAAGGTGCGATGATGCTTGGCATCCTGGGATTCGAATTTTTCAGAAACGCACTCATAGCAGGGCTGATAGCGAGCATCACCTGCGGCATCATCGGCTCCTATGTCGTGGTCAAACGCCTGGTATCCATGAGCGGAGGTCTCGCCCATGCAGCGTTTGGCGGGGTCGGCATCGGCTATTTCCTGGGAATCGATCCATTCCTGGGCGCTGCCGGCTTTACCCTCGGGATCGCCCTTTTCATCGGGACCATTCGCGAGAAGTTCGGCCAGTACATGGAGACGCTGGTGGGGGTGGTTTGGGCTGCAGGGATGGCGGTTGGGATCCTTTTCATCGCACTGACCCCTGGCTATGCACCGGAACTCTTCGGTTTCCTGTTCGGCAACATCCTCCTGATCCCTACAAAAGATCTCTTTCTCATGGGCCTCCTTGCAGTGGTGATCCTTGCCATTGTGATCGCAGGGTTCAACCAGCTGATGGCGGTGACCTTTGACGAGGAGTATTCACGGGTGATGAACCTGCCGGTGACGGCACTCCTCCTCCTCCTGATCCTCCTGATAGCCCTGACGGTCGTTGTCCTTCTGCGGGTGGTGGGAGTCATCCTCGTGATCGCCCTCCTCACCATCCCGCCTGCTATCGCCCGGGAGTATGCAAAAGACCTGAAGACCATGATGGCCCTCTCGGTCATCGCCGCATCGCTCTTTACCCTCGGCGGCCTCTTCCTCTCCTATGCCCTGGACGTCCCCTCCGGTGCGACCATCATCCTCCTTGCCACGGGAGGATTTGGCCTGATGCTTCTTGAACGCCGGATCACCCGGGCCGGGAAACTGAGTGTTGGCTGATGCTATGACGGGCCGCTGCCGCCGGGACCCGGATCCTGGAAGGAAGGTGCAGGTCCCGGTTTCTCAAGCCTCATCATTCCCAGGGTTGGGCCTCGCCAGGACGTGGAACGGTATCCGTATCCAATCGTACGCCGTTCCCGCATCTCTTCTGGCCCTTTCCATTGAGGCCGCTCTCGATCACTGCCTGTATCCTGCAGGATGAAACAGGGCAGGGAAATTTTCATCCCTTTCATGCAGCTCTTCGAGGTCAGCGGTGACTGCCTGGACGATGAGTGGCTTTCCAAATATCTTCCTGAAAGAATCGGCCTCGTTCTCGATGCCCGAGATTTCGAGCTGGCACTCTCCCACTGCGGTCAGTTCGAGCACGGCACCATTCGGGCTCTGTGAGAGAAACCTGGCATGCCGTATCAGCCCGGCATGGCTCCTATCAAGGCTCTCGACCATCCGGAGAAATTCCGAGAGGACTTGGATCAGATCCTGGTCACCAGGCAAAAGCGGCGGGACCGCCTGGAGGGTCTTTGCCTTCGGGGGTTTTTTCCGGTGATAACGGGCGAGGGATGCCATCAGGAGGATTTCACGGGGATTGAAACCCGAAAGTTCGGAATTTTTGATCAGGTAATACGAATGGACGTGGTGATTATTGTAGGAGATGAAAGACCCCACATCATGGAGAAAGGTGGCGTAGACGAGCAGTTCTTCCTCCCGGTCCGCATACTCATGCAGGCCACACACCCTGGCGCTGGTAAAGAGCTCCTGGGCGAGCCGTGCAACGGTCCTTGCATGGTGCTCGTTGATGCCACAGGACCGGCCAAGCTGGAGGACGCTCCGCTCCCGCACGGAGAGGCTGCCGATCAGGGGAAAGTCCTCCATCCGTGTCAGGTAATCGGCAAGCAGTCCGTCCTGCAGTCCCCGGTTCGTTGCAACGATCCGGTCGATTTTGAGCGCGTCCATCAGGGTTTCCAGGATGGCAGCCCCGCAGATGATGAGGTCCCCCCGTTCCGGGTTGATCCCCGGGACTTTTCTCCGGAGAGAGAGGGGGAGCGAACAGAGCATATCGGCCACCCGCGAGAGTTCGCCTCGCGAAAGCCCTAATTCATTGCTGATTCCTCCATCGCCAGTTTTTATCGCGATCTCCGCCAGGTTGATGATGGTCCCGGAGCTCCCGATTGCAGTGTCGAAATGATGGGAGCGGAGTCCCGGCAGGGCGGGTTCAATCACGGACCGGACATGATCCCTGATTCGCTCGTACTTTTTTTTCGTGACCGGTTTTTCCTCGTTTCCTGAAAAGAAGAGGTTGGTAAGCCGGATCGATCCAAGGAGCAGGCTCTCCAGGTGGCACGAGGTGTGCTGGCCCCCGATGGCAATCTCGGTGGAACCGCCACCGATATCGATGAAGACGGCCTGCTGCTCCCCAAGGTGGATTCCCGTGACCACGCCCATGTAGATCAGGCGGGCCTCGTCCCTCCCCGAGATGACCCTCACATCAATCGATGCCTCGTGACGGAGCCGGTTCAGGAGCACATTCCTGTTCTTCGCCTCACGTGCAGCCGACGTGGCAACCGCGACTATCTCGTCGGTTGAAAATGAGCGGGCAAGGCTGGTGAAATTGCGGCAGACGGTGACAGCCCGGTCTATTGCAGTATCGAGGATGCGATCATCGCGAAACTCGCCATCACCGAGCCGGACGGTCTCTTTCTGGCGGGAGAGGACGTTGTAGGTGCAGTTTGGGAAAAGACGGACGATAAACATCCGTATAGAATTGGTCCCGATATCGATGAATGCAACAACACGTTCACGGGGAAGTGCTTCGGGTCGCTCTGTGGTTTGCATTGGAGGATGCGGTGCTCCCTGATATGTACACATACTGTGGATATCAGGAGGATAAAGGATCTTATCCTGCCTTTCCTTTCGGGAACTGTTTTTTCGGCAGGTGACACTGGCACCTTCCGATGGTGAAGGCAACTCCCACCGCGCAGAGGGCGAGGATGCAGAATGCAATAAAAAACGTGGAGATCTCTGCGATAAAACCCGCCAGGAACGGGAGGAACGTCATCCCGCCATAGCTTGCTGCGTTGAACAGGCCCATCACCACGCCCTGTCTGGACTCGGACTCGGCGAGGAACGCGAGCTGTCCGATCATCACCACCCCGGCAATGGCCCCGACCAGGATGAAAAAGACAGGGGAGAGAAAGACGCAGAGGACCGCCGCTGCCATGGCGACCGCGCCTGCCCTGATGATCGGAATAGGGGGGAGGTGGGCATGGGAGACCACTATCACTGCGATGGCGGTGGAGGCGCTCATCGCGGCTATGGTGATCCCGAGGGCACCGGGTGAGAGGTCCGAGAATTCCGGGTACAGGGCGGTCAGTGCCCCGGTAATCCCGAGGATCACGATGGTCGATATCCAGAGCCAGAAATATTCCCGGATGACGCGGAGGAGCCGTTCTCCTGTTGCCCGGACCGGTTCAACCGGCTGTCCCTCCCTGACTGATCCGGACTGCATGCGCATGGCGGCAACTGCCGGGATGATCGCGATCAGGGTAAAGACCGCAATCCCTGAAGACCCCATCCCGGTCGCTTCAACTATCCACCCGCTCGCAATCAGCCCTGCAACGAGGCCGATGTTCAGTAGGGCCATGAAATAGCCGCTTGAGGTCTCGTGATCAGGACGGGCATTGATCAGGGAGAGGGCGGCAGGGACAAAGAGCCCGGCACCTATCCCCTCGATGAAGCGGAAGATCACGATCAGGAGCGTGGACGACGTCGAGAAGAGCAGACCCCCTGAGAGCACGGTGAGCCAGAGGCCTGTGCGGACGAGCGGCAGCTCTCCGGCACGGTCGGAGAGGAGACCTGCCGGGAGCACGAGAAGGAACGCACCAAGGAAATAGGCGGAATAGATCGTGCCCTGGGCGATCGTGCTGTCCCCGAACGATGCAAGGTCGGGAACAATGGCATTGGAGAGTGCCATGATGATGAAAACGCCGAGAAAAAGGGGGAAGCGGTCTCTCATATCATGCGGTACGTCTCAAGGTTCATCGGCGAATGGGTCTCGATATGGTACCGCTTGTAGAGCGAGCTTGCAAGATCGATCGTGTTATTCTCGTCCCCGTGAATGGTGAATATCTTCTCTGGCTTGGGCTGGACGTGGCCGATATAGTTGACCAGCTGCTTCCGGTCCGAATGGCCGGAGAAACCATCGATGGTGACGATCTCGAGGTTGATCACAATCGTCCCCCGCCTCCCGATGGGTATCTCCCTCCATCCCTTCTGGATGCGTCTCCCCATCGTGCCATCCGCCTGGTACCCGACAAAGACAAGCGCGTTTCTCTCGTCAAGGGCAAGCCCGCCCAGGTACTCCATGACCGGACCCCCATTCATCATACCGCTGGTGGTGATGATGACGCAGGGGTCTCCGCTGATCACCTTTTCCCGGAGATCGGACGAATCGACCGCGACAAAACATTCGGCAAGGAAGGGGTTTAACCCCTCCTTAAATATCTGGTTCCGGAGCTCGCTGTTCAGGTACTCGGGATACGTGGTGTGGATCGCCGTGGCCTCCCGTATCATCCCGTCGATGTAGATCTTGACTGCAGGGATCTTCTCTCTCCGGATACCTTCTTCGATGGCAAGCATCACTTCCTGGGATCGGCCGACGGCAAAGGCAGGGATGATGACTTTCCCGCCCCGTGAGATGACACTGCTGATAGTCTCGTACAGTTTCTCCTCGGCCTCGGAACGTGCAGGCTGGATGTCCCCGCTGCCGCCATACGTGCTCTCCATAAAAATTGCTTCGAGCCGGGGGAACTGGTTTGTGGCGGGATTGAAGAGCCTGCTCTTGCTATAGTTGAAATCTCCCGTAAATGCGATATTGTAAAGCCCGTCCCCGACATGGAAGTGGGCGATGGCGGAGCCGAGGATATGGCCTGCGTTATGGAACGTGAGCTTGATATCAGGGGCGATATCCGTGACACTCCCGTAGTTGAGGGTTATGGAGTGCTTGATGGAGCTCTTCACCTCGTTTGAGCTGTAGGGGATCTTCCGGTCCTCCTTCGAGACCACATCGAGATAATCGAGCTGGAGCATTGCCGCGAGATCGCGGGTGGGTGGAGTGCTGTAGACCGGCCCGTCATACCCGTACTTGAAGAGGAGGGGAACGAGCGCACAATGATCGAGATGGGCATGGGTGAGTACCACCGCGTCGAGCTGTGCGATCGGGTGTATCTCGGGGACATAGAGATACGGAGCATTGTTGTTGCTGTTATCCGGCTTCTCCCCGCAATCTATCAGTATTTTGCTCTCGGGAGTTGAGAGGAGGAACGCTGCCCGGCCCACCTCCCTGCAGCATCCGAGCGTCGTCACCCTGACCCACTGGTCCTTGCTGGTGATATCACGATGGATCCGCCGTCCGCTCGCCCGGAGGAACTGTTTTCGTTCCTCGTTGACGGATCGGAGGAACTGCCGGACCTGCTTTACCGTCGAACTCTCGATCGGGGGCGTCCTGACAACTTTCGGGGTCCAGCCGATATGTTTCGTGATCTCGCGGAGCGTAGCCCCGTTTTTGCCAATCACGACACCTGGTTTTTCGGCTTCTATGAGCACTTCCCCGGTGTCGGCATCAAAGAAGATGTCGGTGATCCCGGCATTCTCTGCAACGACCTCCCTGATGTCCTGGATTGCCCGTTCGGGATCTTCGAGAACGTTTGGCCTGACCACGATGCGCTTTCTCAGATCGCGTGCGAGGACCCTGATCAGGTCAGCTTCATCTGCAAAACGCTTGGGGTCATCGGTGTAGATGACCAGCTCCGGGCCTTCAAACTCCACTTCCGATACCGTGATGCCCGGAGGCACTTTCTCATTGATCTTGGTCTTCAGTTCTTTCAGCCGATCTTCAATAAGCATCAAATCAGTCCTAAAAAAAAGTATTATGCGGTGGCTGCCGCGTTGGTTTTCGGCAGCTGATCCTCAGGGACCTCGAAATACTCGTCTTTGGTGATGATCACCACGTGTAAGCCTTCTCCCGAGCCTGCGTCTCTCTTCATCGCAGCACGGACTGCTCTCACCGCGAGTGAGACAGCCTCTTTTCTTTTCATTCCCTTGGTGAACCGGTCTTCAAGCACCCCGTAGGCCATCGGGGACCCTGACCCGGTCGCAACGATCTCTTCCTCCTTTGTCGCACCACCCATGGCATCGACCGAGTACAACCCTGGCCCGGAGTCATCGAATCCTCCGACAAGCAACTGCACGTAGTAGGGATAATACCGGTTGTTGTTCAGGATGTTCGAGAGAAGCGTGGACGCGGCGGCGACCGATATCGCTTTCCCCCTCCGGATATTGTACAGGCTGCACTCCACGGTCATGACCCGTGCGAGCTGCTGGGCATCCCCGACACCCCCGGCAATGGTCATCCCGATCCTGTCAGCTATCTGGTACACTTTTTTTGCTTTCTTACTGGCGATCATATACCCCATCGTTGCCCTCTTCTCGGTGGCAAGCACGACACCGTCTTCAAAGACAAGTCCGACAGTGGTCGTTCCTTTCAGGGGTTCCTGATATTGTTCACTCATATATGTACCCCAAAAACCTGGATAACGCTGGAAAAACCTCACAAAAGCGTTTCAACAATTAGAGGGCATCAGGAAATTTAAAGGTTTTTATTGTTCCGGGTGGCTGCACATCGCCCGGATGAGTTCCCGGTCAAAGAGCATTGCAACAAGTTTCTTGTCCCCGTTCACGACAGGGAGCTGGTCCACCCTGCCCCGCTTCATCTTGAGGGCGCATTCACTCACTTCCGCATTCAGGGGAACAGAGATGACATTGCTGACCATGGCGGTCCGGACCGGCCTGTCCGGCAGCTGGATCTTGGAGATGCCATAGCTGATGGTGTGCATGTCCCTGATGCTCTCCCAGGTCCATTCATCGTCATCGGTCCCGTTCGAGAAGTCGCTCACTTCAACGGTGTCTTCTATGGATGAGTGCCGGATCAGGTCACGCTCGGAGATTATCCCCTGGAGCTTGCTCTCTGCATCAAGGATAGGGATCGCTTCAAACCCGGATATCTCCATGATGCGGGCGACCAGGGGGAGGGGGGTCTCTTCCCAGAGGGCATAGGTCTCGCTGATATAATCGGGCTTGATCTCATCCTTTATCCGCATCTGGGCGATGGCATGGACGAGATCGGCAACGGAGAGCAGTCCGACGAGTTTCCCATTTTCAGTGACGGGCAGCCTCCTCACATTCTTCTCGATAAGGATCCGCGCGGCCTCCTCAACAGGGGTATCAGGAGCGACCGTGATCGGGTTCCGTGTCATCAGGAGACCGAGCTGGGTCTCATCGGCTTTCCGGAGGAGGTCTTTTCTTGTGATCAGCCCGACGAGTTTCCCTTCCTTGAGGACCGGGACACCGGATATGCCGGTCCGTTTCAGGATCTTGAGCACATCGTCCCGGTTGCCGGGAATCTCGACGCTGACCACTTCGGTGGTCATGAAATCTGCGACTTTCATTTCGATGGTCGCACCACCATGACAGTCTTTGGAGAGTTTGAGACCACGAACGAGCTGACGCTGCCAAGGAGGATACGGTCGACCTCGCTCTTTCCGTGGGAGCCCATCACCACGAGGTCAACAGGGAGCTCCATGATTGCTTTGAGGATCTCATTGCCTGCATGCCCCTGCTTCATGTACGTCTCCATCTTCACTCCCTGCTGTGCAGCCTGCTCTTTCGCGGCTTCCAGCGCACTTTTCCCTTCCTTCTCAAGCATGCTGTACATGATCTCCCATGTACTGTCCATCGGGAGGGAGGAGAAGAGCCCTGTCTCGACCACGTAAACGGCATGGACCTGTGCTTTCCAGACCCGTGCCTCCTCGATCGCGGTCTTCAATGCGTTGTCGCTGATTTTTGACCCGTCTATGGCTACCAGTATGTGTTGGAACATGGGTACTCTCCAAAAGAGCTTTTCTACTAATGTATTTTCAAGAACTAATAACGTTTGTGACGATATCGAGCGCTCCGGCCCGCCTGACCAGGGTCCGGACCATGTCATGGGAGAGCCCGAGGTTCGAGTCATCTGGCTGGATGACGAGGAGGCTTGCGGGGGATCCCACGGAGATGAAGCGGGGGGCTCCCATGAGACATGACCCCTCCACCGCGGCCCTGAATATGCGCGCAGGGGGGATCCGGTATACCGTTGAGACAAACGACATCTCGCGCCACAGGTCAGGCTGGACAAACATGCAGTTGTCGGTGCCAAGGAAGATCCTGCATCCCGCATCGAGCATCTCTTTCAGGGGAGGCCTCTTTGCAGAATCCGTGACCCCGAGGGTCCAGTTCGAACGAGCACACACCGCTATCGGGACCGCCTCATCGGCACACCTCCGGAGATGGCGCCGTGTTGCATGTGTGCAGTGCACGAGAAGATCCGGCTCAAAGGAGAGGGCAGAATCGACATCATACCGGTCCCGCTCTCCGGCATGAAACGCGATTATCCTCTTTTTCTCCCGTGAACGTGCAACGAGCCGTTCGAGATCAGGGACATCCCGGGCACTGCTGATCCCAATCCCGTCAGCAGCTTCCTCTCCCCCTTCCCGTCCGAAGATGAGGGGACGGCAGAGAAGTCCCTCTGCAGCGCTCCGCAACGCGCCCACTCCTGCAAGGCCGCCCTCCCGGAAATCGGCGCACCCGGCAGTGCCCGACTTCTGCATGAAGCAGAGGGTTGCGCGCATCGCCCGTACCAGTGCATGGGGCGGGGTCTTTGCGAGTATCCGGTGCTTGAGACCGTCTGGCGGGGTGACAAGGGATGCAAGGCTGCCCTCTGCACCGATATCCATGGCCACACTGTCGCCAAGATGGGTGTGCGCGTTGAAGAGCGCCGGGCAGATCCAGGGGGCCGATCGGGGGGCGATATCCTCGATCCGGTGAATCACGCCCTGTTCCACCACGATCGCCACGTCCCTCTCCTCGAGTTCCTCGCCAATGAGTGCCCGCCCCTCGATTACACAGTCCTTTGCGGTCATTACCCGGGTTCACCGATTTTAAATAGGGATAAGGAGAAATTAATAGGTATGGCAAAAAAAGCAGGGGGCAGACTGATATCATCCGCCGGTCTGGTCAACTATTACGAGAGCGAGGATAAACGAGCGATCCACATCAGCCCCATTCCTGTGATGATTATCACCGTCGCAATATCTGTATTCATCCTTGTGCTGAACCTGGTGACCTGACCTTTTTTCCCTGTTTTCCGGCTTTTCGCTCTCTGGTGTGGGTATGATTGATGAGCCGGAGGACATTTTACAGGGTCTGACTGCCCCAGAACCCCCGCCTGCGATACGCGCTGCCTTCCCCGTAGGACACGCAAACGGCGGTTTTCGTGACTGACCTGGTATCCCTGAGAACAACCCCTGTTCAGCCTCCCTCACAAAACAGGAAGGAGCCGGTTTTCCGATTGTTCCCTGTTGGTCCCCTTTTTTCATCTCTCCTTGTTCATGAACGGCCCGGGGATTCCCGTTCTCTTCCCAAGAGACGGTTCTGCCGCAGGCTGTACTGAAAGGGTTGACCCGACCAGGTATTCCTGGCCGGGAATTGCAACGCGAGTATGCTCCTTCACGTTTTGAGGAGTTTCCGCATGATGTCTTCTTCGGGAGTGAAGTAGAGGTTGTCATGTCCCTCCCAGGGCGGACAGTTGCGGAAGACAACCGCTGGCACCGCGTTGTCGCTCTCCCCCATCACGAAGTTGGCAAACCCTGCAATCTCGTCCACCACTGCCTCTTCGGTTATCTTCAGCACATGGCCGAACAGGTCCGTGTCCCCGCGGAAGTCACGGATCGCGGTCATACCGCTCCACCCGATGGCATGGCCGGTCTGTCCGCGCCGAAACGACCTCCCGCAGGTGTCGGTCACAATCACGCCGGTCTCGACCCCGGCAGTCGCGAAAAACCCGGCCCTGAGTTCATCGGCAGCACCCATGGGGTCGGGCGGGAGGATGATGATACTCTCAGGCTCGATATTGCTCTGGTCGACTCCTGCCCGCACCCCCACATGGCCGCAGGGGAGCGCTGAAAGAACGAAGGGGTATTCCATCAGGACCTCCTCCGATGAATCGATCACCGCCTGGATAAACCGGGGGTCCTCCCTGGTTCTCCCTGCTATCCTGCATGCCTGCTCCCCGGGGGTGATATCCCTGAGTGACCGGGTATATCCTTTTGCCTTGGAATAGACCGATGAAGCGACGCAGATGATATCCCCGTCGTTCAAAGGTACCAGTTCACTGATCAGTGCGCAGAGATCGTCTCCTTCCCTGATGAGCGGAAGTCCCCGGACTCCCATGACCTGAATCTTCTCGTCTCTCATGCCGTTTCTAGGGTAGGTACAGCAGGATGATAAAATACATCCGCAGCAACTCCCGGAATCTCTGGCACGATAATCTTTATACAAGAAGGCACGCAATCAGCCTTTAGCGATGTACCGTATCATCCGGTGTCCGGGCTGCCGGACCTTCTCGTATGTCGACCGGTACCAGCAGTGGAAACTCTGTCCCCAATGTGGAGAGGCCGTCAATGTCCAGCAGGCAACGGCATACCTCGAAGTGGAAGAGTATGGTATGGCCGAGCAGATCATCAGGCAGCTTGAACGCTTCCTTGACAACAACCGGAAAAAGGACCTGTCCCCCGATGAGATAGCGGCGCTCCGGCAGCAGTACGCGGACTGGGTCCGGAGCAGGGTCTGAACCGTCCAGAATCTGCATTCTTTTGCACCAGGGGAACGGACGGTGCCGAAGTGACACGCTCTGACTGGCCTTTTCACGCGATATGATACCTGAGCAGGGCAGCGATGCCCCCGAGCCCCTCCAGCTGTTTTCCCGGCTCGAAACTACTTGAAAAGACCACTATTCCGGCATTCTGACTCTCTGCACGGTCCAACATGCTGACCACCGCATCATCCCGGAGGAGGGTATCTGCGACGAGCAGGCGTTCACAGGCCCCAAAATCGATCGCTTTCTGCACCTCGGCCTTGCCGTAAGCGGCCGGGAAGCCCTTTGCTATCCTCATCAGGAGTTCGGAGATCAGCCTGACCTCGTTGCCGAGCTGGATGTCCTCGTGAATTCGTTCGAGGATGCCAAGGCCGATCACGTCCTGCACTGCCCCTCCCCCTATCCTGCGTGTCTCCACGACAAGTGAATGTGCAAAGAGCCCTGGGTTGGCGGAACGGAGGTATCGGGCGAAATCATCCTTGATAAACCCGGGTCCGGCAATGACAAGCGGGCCTGATATTCCTGTACAATGGGATGCCACCTTCTCGAAGAATGTCGATCGTACCTCGTTTCCCGATTCTTTGCCGCTCCCTGAAGATACCGTGACCACGGCTTCCGGGCCGTACTGCCGCATGCGGAAGAGTTCTGCTTCCCCTTCCTCGATCGTGAGGACGTGGACGGCTTCGTAGACCGATGCCTTCACTGCCCGGTCT
>CAZRAQ010000032.1:0-21423 GCA_964598015.1 uncultured Methanoregula sp.
TGACTGGTGACGATCATGACGGGTCCCGACCAACTGGCTGTCTCATCCCCAAAGGTGGAAGGGGGAAGAGGGGGGTCCCTGCCCAGGATTGTTCCGCACATGGGGGGCAGGCGGTAACCATGCAAGGCGGGTAGGCCTTCAAAAAAGGGAGCTGGCCCCTTTCATTCTGGTAGTCCCCCATCTCCAGGGCAGCGACACTACAAAGGCTCATATCTCACAGGCAAAGATGGTGGGCACCGTAGGCCCGCATCTCCAAGGCATCGACACCGTGAAGGGGCGAGGATAACAACCCCGATGTCAGCCGTGTCCGATACCGGTACCCTCATTCAAGGTATTCAAGAAGATGCTGCCATCGCTCTAATTTCTGGTGGTACGAGCAGGACGCATAGGCCGGGCTTGTCGAGGGGAGTTGCTCGCTCACAAAAGATCTCATGGAAGGGGTGCCCCGTAGTGACTTCTGGAAGAACGCCCATGCCGTTCCCCCGTTCAAACCGACATACCGGATTGACGGATGGTCCGTGAAAAAGCCCGGGATATCGTTCAGCAGGGGATCCACGATATCGCGGTCCATACTCCCCTGCTGATACCGCCGGGAGCCAATGACGTCCCAGACTGCGATATGGCGCTCTTTCAACAGGTCGGGAAGAGAGCGGCCGTCCTTTGCACTGCCAGAGTTGAGGAGATCTGACATAATGCGCCAGAACTGGTTCTGCGGGTTTGCATAGTAGAGGTGCCGTTCCAGTGACATTTTTGACGGAAAACTCCCGAGGATGAGAACCACGGGCTCTTTGCCAAGGATCGGGGGAAAACCATATTCGCGTGACGATTCCATTCTATCACCCTGACGTGATCATGAAGTCTGGCTCATATTCGAAGAGAATTTGCCGGCTAGCACCATAATGACCGGGATCAGGAGATAGACGAGCATGCTCATTGCCGGGTTGACGAATGCTACCAGGATAGCGATGACCGTTGCTGCCGGGGTCGCCAGTGCCCGGAACCTGCCTGCTCTCTCCACTGCCGCCAACCCCTTATCCGGTGCTGCATCCTTCGTCAGGTCTCCATAGTGCGCCCTGATGTACAGCCAGATGAGGGTAAGGAGGACACTGGCACAGAGGAGGTTGATATGGAAGATGAGGACCGCCTCCAGCACCGTGTCATAATCCCCGGAAATCGCCGTCGAAAAGGGGATCAGCACGACAAAGAAAAGGAGGAAGATGTTGAGCCAGGTGAGCCGCATGTCGATGTAATCGATGGAATGGAGGATACGATGGTGGGAGAGCCAGTACCCGGCGAGGATAAAGAACGCGATCGCAAAGATGAGGAATTCGGAGAACATACCCGCTATCAGCCCGGGGAGGAGTTCCTGGGCAGCCTCTTCCGGTACGACCGGAACGGTAAGACTGATCACGAGCAGTGTCATGGCAAACGCGAAGATACCATCACTCAATGATTCAAGCCTCGATTTGCCAACCCCCTCTTTCCGGCTCGCCAGGGTCCCGCTCATCACTCTCACACAATAGTGAAGCGGCGGGATATTTTAACCTGCACCCGTGAGAGAGGGAGGGGAGATGCCGGAGTACACCTCGCCCGGTATCAGGACATACCCCTCTGCACCGGATAAAACCGGCTTTTTCATCCTGAACCCTGGTATCAGGTCCGGGATAGGCCGGGTCATCAGGATGAGGGCACCGGGCAGGCTTTTTTTCACGGGGACAGAGTGTCATTCCACAAAGTGAGACTATCGTTCCGCAGGGGATACGCACCGGGTCCAAAAATCACTCAGCCGGAACAGGAGGGAAGATGCGGGTGCAACATATTCACGGCGTCAATTCTGGCAGGAACGGGCAATAGCCCCTGAAAAATGAATTATCTCCCTGTCTTCGGTGATTTCATGAGGAACATTGCAACCAGGATTCCCAGCATGGAGAGGATCAGCACGTAAGGGAATACCCCAAGGTAGTTGCCGGTTGTCGTCTTGATGAACCCTGCCAGTTGCGGACCTGCAATGGCACCTGCCCCGTAGGCGATGAATACCACGCCGTAACAGCGGGGATAATCGCAGGTGCCGAAATAGCTTGCCGTCGCAGTGGGAGCGATGGCCAGCCAGCCGCCCAGGCATCCCCACAGGATGGCAAAGGAGAGGATGTAGACCGGGACCGAAGGCACCTGCCAGAGCAGGGTCGAGGCAAGGGCTATCAGGATGAAGGAGACGATGGCAGTATTCCTCGGGGTGAAGCGGTCCGTGAGCGCGCCAAAGACCGGCCTGCCTCCGCCATTGAAGATGGCGAAGAATCCCACGAGCAATGTAGCGAGGCCGGTTGCAATGCCAATCTCGGTCCCGACCGGTTTTGCGATGGAGATGGCCATCAGCCCTGCCAGGCATCCGATAAAGAAGCAGAACCAGAGGCCATAGAATGCCGGCATCCGGATCATTTTCGACCGGTTGCACTCGCAGACTTCCTCCCCCTCTCGTGGGGCCGGGGGGGTCCATCCTGCCGGCTTCCAGCCATCCGGAGGGAAACGGAGAGGCACCGACAGGAGGAGAATCAGGATGATGAAAACAATACCAAAGATCCTGAAGGTATTCATCACCCCGGTAATCCCGATGAGGTACCCTGCGAGGTTGGCAGTGATGAAGGCGGAGAATCCAAACCCGAGGAGGGTGAGACCTACTGCAGTGCCCCGCCTGTCAGGGAACCAGCGGGCGGCAACTGCGACAGGGACCCCGTAGGCAATCCCGACCCCGATGCCACCGATAACCCCGTATACGATGTTCAGCATCCAGACCGAGGTCACGGTCGATGCGAGCAGCCAGCCGAGACCGGTCAGAATACCCCCGACAATCGTGACCCTTCTCGGTCCGATGCTCTCGATGTATTTCCCTGTCAGTATCATGGCGATTGCAAAAAATGCAAGGAACACCGAGAACGGCATCAGGATCTCACCTGCGGTGACGGTCTGGCCCGTTGTGCCCTGGAAATAACTGGTCAGCGGTGCGACAAAGACACTCCAGGAGTAGATAGTGCCAAGGCAAAGGTTGATGACCATGCCAACGAGCACGAGGCCCCATCGGCCTCTCTCTGCCGGCATCCCAAACAAGGACTCTTCAGTACTCATTATCCCCCCAGATCCCCGGAAAAAATAGAGGGTTACTCCTCCAGGGTGGAGACATCCCCTGGATCGATCCCCATCTCCTTGGCCTTCAGCACCCTTCGCATTATCTTTCCTGACCTTGTCTTCGGCAGCTTGTCCATGAAGTCGATCTCGGAAGGCATTGCAATCGGCCCGAGTGTCATCCTGACATGGTAGATCAGGTCGGATTTCAGTTTTTCGCTTGGCTGGAATCCCACCCGGAGGATCACAAAGGCTTTGATAAGATTCCCTTTCAGGGGATCAGGCTTCCCGATGACGGCAGCCTCTGCGACGGCCTTGTGCGAGACCAGTGCACTCTCGACTTCGGCAGTGCCGATATTATGGCCGGCCATGATGATGATGTCATCAGCCCTCCCGATGATCATGATGTACCCGTCCTTCCCCTTGACGGCAAGGTCCCCGGCGGTGTAGTAGCCGGGGATGGTGTTCCAGTACGTCCTGTAACGCTCGTCGTTCTTATAGACGGTCCGGAGCATCGATGGCCAGGGTTCCTGTATCACCAAAAATCCCCCGTTTCCGGGTGCGACCGGTTTCCCCTGCTTGTCTACGACATCGGCAACCACACCCGGGATGGCTTTTCCGGCAAAGCCTGGTCTCATGCGTTCCCCCACCATCGTGGTGATCATATGCATCCCGGTCTCGGTCTGCCACCAGGTGTCAACGACGGGGCACCGATCCTTGCCGATCACATGGTAATACCACACAAAGGCTTCGGGGTTTAAAGGCTCCCCGACCGAACCGAGGATCCTGAGTGACGACAGGTCGTACTTGTTCGGCCATTCCTCTCCGACCCGCATGAACATGCGGATGGAAGTCGGGGCGGTGTAGAATATGGTCACCCCGAGATCCTGGATGATCTTCCAGAACGAACCGGGATCCGGGTAATCGGGAACCGCTTCGGCGAGCACGACCGTTGCGCCGACACAGAATGGCCCGTACACGACATAGCTGTGCCCGGTGATCCACCCGGTATCCGCGGTGCACCAGTAGACATCCGTGTCCTTGATGTCAAACACGTTCAGGGTCGTGTAGTAGGTACCGACCATGTACCCGCCGCAGGTATGCACGATCCCCTTCGGTGTTCCGGTCGAGCCCGAGGTGTAGAGGATGAAGAGGGGGTCCTCCGCATCCATGATCTCGGGTGCGCATTCGGATGAAACCCCCTCCATCAGTTCGTAGAAGTCTATCTCTATCTCTTTGTGGAGTTCGACCGGCTGGTCCACCTCACGCGAGAGGATCACCACCTTCTCCACGCTCGGGGCATTGATGATTGCTTCTTCAACGATAGTCTTCAACGGGATGGTCTTGCCACGACGTATTGTCACGTCGGCAGTGATGACAACCTTGGCCTCCGCGTCGTTGATGCGCATGTTCAGGGCGTTTACCCCGAAACCGCCGAAGACCACGCTGTGGACCGCACCGATCCGTGCGCACGCGAGCATCGCTATCACCTGCTCCGGGACAAGCGGCATATAGATGCATACCCTGTCCCCCTTCGCGACTCCGAGCTTCTTCAGCCCGTTGGCAAAGCGGCAGACCTCGTTCATGAGCTTCTTGTAGGTGAAGATCCGCTCCTCTCCTTCCTCACCCTTCCAGATGAGTGCAACTTTGTTCCTGCGGTGATTGGCAACATTCCGGTCCAGGCAGTTGCAGGTAATATTGAGCTTGGCGTTTACGAACCACTTGGCATAGGGATAGTCCCATTCGAGCACCTTGTCCCACTTTTTAAACCACTCGAGATGGTGGGCCTGTCGCTCCCAGAACCCCTCTTTATCAGCCAGGAATTCCTGGTAGGTACGGGCATAGTCCTTTGTCCACGCGTGCTCTTTGTATAACGGGTCGGGGGTATAGTATTGCTCATCCCCGGCCATGGACACTTCAAATGATTCTGCCATGTAAGGTTACTCCTCATCTGTGTGACGATCCTTGGGCGATCGTCTCATCAACATCCTGCATCAGAATGGATGCATGGAAGTCCCGCATGCACCGAAGAACGATAATCCGCTGCAACGGTTTCCTCCATGCGGGACTGCAGTGCTGTTCTTCTCTCCCTCAGGCTGGCCCCGTCAGGAATGGTCTCCCATCAGGTGCCACCGGCATCTTTTCCCTCTGGCTACAGCCTTCCGGAGTCTATTATAACGATTAATCATTATAATAAAAAAACCTGCTGAATCATGGCGACGCCGTTGAGGGCAGTACCCTTCAAAAGACTCCTGCATGGTCTGTGCTGGTTTCCGGATGAAGCGCGCAAACTCGTTTGGACAGAAAAAAAGGGGGGAATATGAAGGATTGGAAAATTGTAACGGTTTTCAGGGGAAAAAGCATTAAATTACTCGCACCGAATAGGTTTTTATGAAGATTGCAATCATCGGGGCGTCCGGGTACGCCGGGGGAGACCTGATCCGGCTCCTTCTCTCCCATCCCCGGGCAGAAGTGACCTGCGCCACCTCCCGGAAGTTTGCCGGAAAGCCCCTCGATTCGGTGCATCCCCACCTGAAAGGGTACACCCGTCTCACCTTTGAAAATCCTTCAATCGATGCAATCGACTCTGATGTTGCCTTCCTGTCGGTGCCGCACACTGCAGCGATGGCATATGCCCGGCCACTCCTGGATCGCGGCATCAAGGTTATCGATCTCTCTGCAGATTACCGGCTGCCAAAAGAGACCTTCGAGAAGGCATACGGGGTTTCCCATACTGATTATTTCGAAGCACCCTACGGAATACCGGAACTGCACCGCGAAGAGTATCGCACCGCGGCCTTTGTCTCAAACCCCGGGTGTTTTCCCACCGGTGCGACCCTGGCGGCAGCTCCGCTGATCCCGTACGCCCATACGGTCATCTACGATTCAAAAACCGGGGTGAGTGGTGCGGGGGACAACCCTTCGGCAACCACCCACTATCCCAATGTGGCGGACAATATCAACCCTTACAAATGGACCGCACACCGGCACCTGGCCGAGATGCGCAATGAAGCCAGCCGGATCAACCCGGAGACGACCTGCTATTTCACCCCCCACCTTGTTCCGGTCAACCGCGGGATCCTCACCACCGCACACATTCTCCTCTCCGAGGCGATGGGGCAGGAAGAAGTGGAGGCATTATACCGGAGATATTATGAAGGGGAGTATTTCGTCCGGTACCAGACGCCGGTCCTTGCTGCCGTCCGGGGAAGCAACTTCTGTGATATCAAAGCCGAGAGCGAGGGGAAACGGGTGGTGGTGGTGTCTGCAATCGACAACCTTGGAAAGGGGGCAGCCGGACAGGCGATACAGAACATGAACATCATCTGCAGCTTTGACGAAAGGGACGGTCTCCGGGCCCCCGGCCTGCTGCCCTGATTTGGAGGGACAAGAGATGAAAGTGCGAGACATTATGACAAGGGATCCCCTGACTGTATCGGCTGATGAACCGGTCCGCATTGCAGCAGGGCTCCTGAGAACGAACCGGATAGGAGGTCTTCCGGTGATGGAGAAGGATGCGATAGTCGGAGTTATTACGGAATCAGATATTATTTCACTGCTCGAGACCGGGAAACTCTCCGATGACCTCTGGCTTCCCTCCCCGCTTGAGGTGATCGAAGTGCCGCTGCGGGAGATTGTCAACTGGGAAAAGACAAAGACGGCCCTTGCGCATATCGGGGATACTCCCGTCCGGGAGATAATGAGCCACCCGGCTGTCACCATCGATGAGGAGGCGGATCTGGAAGATGCAGCGGCACTCATGCTCTCGCACAGGATAGCCCGCCTTCCGGTCGTTCGTGGCGGGCGGCTGTGTGGCATCGTGGCGAAGGCAGATATTCTCCGCGGAGTTGGGGGAGCGGTCGAATAGGAATTCGGGGAGAAGAGAGCGTGAAAAGCATCTGTGGTATCGAAGGGGTCAGGGCATACGGCATCAAGGAAGGGAAGTACGGGCTCGCCCTGATCCAGGCGTCGGGAACGGCAGCTGCGGTATGTACCTCGAACCTTGTGAGAGCACCTCCTGTCGTGCTGATGGAGCAAAAGATCCGGAATGGCTGTCTTGATGCAGTGATCGTCAATTCCGGATGTGCAAATGCGTATACCGGAACACGAGGGTATGATGATGCCGTGCGGATGGCCGAGATTGCCGGATCGGCTCTTGGCCTCGACCCGGAACGGGTCGGGGTGGCGAGTACGGGCGTTATCGGCCGCTATCTTGACCTGCCCCGGATTGAAGACCAGTGCGGCCGTATTGCCCCGCTCCTTGAGCGGAGCAGTACGGCAGAGGTTCTCGCAGCACGTGCAATCATGACCACCGATCTCACCGAGAAGCATGCCCTCGTCCACGGAGACGGGTTTTTCGTGGGAGGAATAACGAAGGGGAGCGGGATGATCGCCCCCAACATGGGAACGATGCTGGCCTTTCTGTACACTGATGCAGAGATCCCCGGGTCCGACCTCTCGTTCGCCCTCAAACAGGCAGCGAACCGGACCTTCAACCGGATTGTCGTGGACGGGGACATGAGCACCAACGACATTGCGATCTGCACTGCAACCGGGCTCGCAGGGACTGCCGGCCGGGATGCATTTGCCCGGGCACTGGAGGAATGCTGCAGAAGCCTTGCGATCCAGATAGCGATGGATGGGGAAGGCGCGACGAAACTGCTCGAGGTTACTGTGTCGGGAGCACCTTCCGAGGAGGAGGCAGCGACCGTCGCACGGACGATCATCGCCTCCCCCCTGGTAAAGACCGCGGTGTATGGAGAAGACCCCAACTGGGGACGGGTTATTGCCGCAGCAGGGAGGGCAGGTGTCAGGTTCGACCCTGATGCAGTGGATCTCCGGATAAGTGATGGTAATGGTTCATACCCTCTCGTGAGCGATGGAAAGATCGTGGTCGATCTTGCTGCGGCGAAACAGGCCATGCGCGGGAAGAAAGTTATCTTTGTGCTGGATCTCCATTCCGGTTCCGGGACGGCAACGGCATGGGGCTGCGATCTCACGGAAAAATACGTCGAGATAAACGGGAGGTATACCACATGAAGCGCGAACAGGTCCTGACCGAGGCATTGCCGTATATCCAGCAGTTCCATGGAAAGACAATGGTGATCAAGCTGGGCGGGCATGCGATGGTGGATGCCGATATTCTTGAAAAAGCCATCTCCGATGCTGTCCTCCTCGAACTTGTCGGGATCAGGGTGGTGCTTGTGCATGGAGGTGGCCCTGAGATCACCGCGAAGATGAAAGCGCTTGGAAAACAGCCCAAGTTCGTTGGCGGCCTCCGGATAACCGATGAAGAGACCCTCGAGATTGCACAGATGGTGCTCGTGGGAAAGATCAACAGCAATATCGTCTCCCTCATTGCAAAATGCGGCGGAAAGGCGGTCGGGATATCAGGAAATGACGGAAATCTCATTATCGCCCGGAAGATGACCCCGCAGAAGGTCAGTATCGAAGGCAGGGAGGAGGAGGTCGACCTGGGGCATGTCGGCGAGATAGAAGAGATCAACCCTGAGGTGCTCAATACCCTCCTCGAGAAACGCTATATCCCCGTGATTGCGCCGATTGCCATCGACCGCAACGGACAGAGCCTGAACATCAATGCCGATACCGCTGCCGGGGAGATCGCGATCGCGCTCAACGCGTTCAAACTCATCAACATGACCGATGTGGAAGGGATCATGGATCCGGCCCGGGTCCTCGTATACCGCCGGCTGAAAGTCACCGAGGCAGCGGACCTCATCACAAACGGAGTGGTGGGTGAGGGGATGATCCCCAAGGTGAGCTCTATCGTGAACGCCGTCAAGGCAGGAGTCGAGTACGGGCATGTCATCAACGGGAATGTTGCCCACAACCTGCTCCTCGAGATGTTCACCGATGAGGGCGTCGGTACCATGATTCACCGGGATTGATCATTCGCATGAAAGGGAGACGGGAGGCATTCGCGAACCAGTTGCACGTTGTCGTACTGCTGGTTCTCTTCGCCCTCGTTCTCGTCTCCCCTTCAATCGCGGAAGACACTCTCACAGAGGGTGGACCTTCAGCACTTTCCTCCGCGAATAAGGGAACCTTCGCGCCTGTGCTCTTTGAAGAGGGCAAACCCGTCCTGTATTTTTTCTACAACCGGAACTGCGGCGAGTGCCTGGAAACCATCCCCGACATCGAAGAGTTCGGGAGGACGAACCCGGGTGTGGTGATACATTCTGTCGACATCAGGGAGAGTGAGGATACCCTTGTCCTGTTCCAGTCCTTCAAAGAGTACTATGGCACGGGGGCAATTCCCGTCCCGGCAGTGTTTGTCAGAAACGCAAGTCTCGCGGGCAGAGAGGAGATCCTGGAGCACCTCCCGGCTGCCGTCAACGGGACGTGGGAAAACCGCCCTGTTGACGGGCAACCCGCAGAGGAGAACACTCCGGAGGGGACGCTGACAGTTCCGCTCGTCATTGCGGCCGCTCTAGCCGACGGCATCAACCCATGTGCATTTGCAGTGCTCATCTTCCTCATCCTCTCCCTCATCACCCTTGAGTCACGCAAAAAGATGCTTGTCGTCGGCCTGACCTTCATTTTCGCCGTCTTCTGCTTCTATTTCCTGTCGGGCCTTGGCTTGTTTGCCATCATCCAGACTGCCGGATTATCCCGGATAATCGCGGCTGTTGCCGCCGTTATCGCCATTGCCGCCGGGGTCATCAGCATCCTGTCGGTGATGGGCGGGGAGCAGGGTCCCGCACTGCTCTCCATACCTGATCGCGGGAAAGGGATCATCGAACCGTATATCAAAAAGGCATCAATCCCCGCTGCGTTTATGGTGGGAATCCTGGTTGGTATGTTTGAGCTCCCCTGCACAGGGGGCATCTACCTCGCAATCCTCTCGCTCCTGTCAAACCGGATGAGCCTGGTGGAAGGTATTCCCTTCCTCCTGCTCTACAACCTCTTCTTCATCCTGCCGCTCATAATCATCCTTGGCGTATTCGTCCTCGGCCTCCCGGTTGAACGCCTTGAGCAGTTGCAGGCTGGGTCGCGAAGGAAAGTCAGGGTGATCATGGGAGTGGTCATGATCCTGCTCGGAATTATCCTGCTTTTCGAGATCCTGTAGCCGAGATCTCCCGGATAGCAGCCTCATTCATCTCTTTTTATCGCAATCTTGGTGCAACGTCCCCCCTCCCTCCAGGACCAGGGAGGGACAGTAAAGAGCATCGTGGATAGTCACATCAGCTCCTGAAGAATTGTCCGGAGATACCGGACATCGCTCTTTCACGTTCAACCCGGCTGAAAAAAATCAATCTTCAATGTATTGCGAGCGGGAGACAAAAACGGGGGTTTTCTCCGGGATACCAGTTCAGTTCCTGAACCGCCGCCGGGGCGTCCTTTTGGGGATGTGGCATGTATCACAGGCGGGTGTGGAAGCGGTCAGCCCCCACAAAAAGCATCCGGGGTATCGATCTTACCCGCCCCGGGATAGTGAAGAGCAGATAATATTCATTCAGCGGGGAAGAAAAATGAACCTTGCATGCCCCCTCAGGGAAGGTTACCCTCGCCGGAGCATTCGCGCTGGCGTTCTTCACTCATCTCGATCAAGAGCTCAAAAACCTTCTGGACATAGACGGGGTTGATATTCTTTTCAACGGCGGTATTGAAGGCATCTCCAAGGAGCTCACGGGTCCTTTTTTCATCATGGATCGGCAGCCCCTCATTGGTCTTGACCTGGGCAATCTTTCCTGCGATCTTCTGTCGCTCGGCGATGAGATCGATTATCTGCAGGTCGATCCTGTTGATCTCCGCTCTCAGGGCATCTATCGGCATAGCATATAGTAACGGCACTGACGGGAATTTAAAGCTGGTGCTCTATTTCGCAATAACAGATATCCCGCATGAATGCCATACATGATACCGACAGATCCATGCTGGAACGAATTTCACGAAAGGAACGAAACGATCTCATTATCGCCTGGTTTGCTATCTCTGTTGCATTCTCCCTGGCATTTACCGGAGGGGTAGGAGTATTTATGGGAGAGTCCCTCCAGCAGACAACTCTCGGAGTCTACCTCGTTTACCTTGTCCTCTCGATGGTGACGGTGGGAATCGGTTTTGTCCTGCATGAGCTGGCCCATAAATTTTCCGCGATGAACTTCGGGTACTGGGCTGAGTTCCGGAAGGACAATCTCATGCTGGTCGTCGCAGTTACGCTCGCTGCCCTGGTCGGAGTCGTCTTTGCTGCTCCCGGTGCGACGATGATCTATGGTACCGGGGTCACCCGTGAGCAGAACGGAAAGATCTCTGCGGCAGGTCCGGTCACCAACCTGATCCTCTGCATCCCTTTTGCATGCATTCTTTTCATCAGCAGTGTCCTCGACCCTGCCTCTCCCTCACAAAACCTCCTTGCACTCACCGGAATGGTCGGCATCCAGGTGAATGCGATGATCGCCGCCTTCAACATGCTCCCGGTCAGTGTGCTTGACGGCAAAAAGGTGCTTGCCTGGAATCCTGCGATCTTTGCCGTCCTGATCGTTGCCGCATTTGGGATCCTGATAGCCACGTTCTATTCAGGCATCTTTTAAATGAATATTCACTTTTTTCCAGCTATGCAGAGGATCGTTCAGCAAGGGATAAATATACTGCAAATTAACTTGTTTTAACGCAAAAAACATTGAGGTAAGACGATGCATATCATGGAAGGCTTCCTGCCGTTGTATTGGGCTCTTTTTTGGTGGATTGTTGCCCTTCCCTGCCTGGTTTTCGGTGTTTACAAGCTCAGGAAAGTGCTCGAAGCGGATCGCGAAGCCCTCCCTCTGCTTGGCGTGACGGGAGGATTCATCTTCATCCTCTCCTCACTCAAGCTCCCTTCGGTCACCGGCAGCTGTTCTCACCCCACTGGAACCGGCCTCTCTGCAGTCTGTTTTGGACCCTGGATCACCTCGGTTATCTGTGCGATTGTGCTCCTGTTCCAGAGTCTGTTCCTCGCTCACGGGGGGCTTTCCGTGCTCGGGGCAAATATCGTCTCCATGGGAATTGTCGGTCCCCTTGTGGGCTGGGGGGTCTACCGTCTCCTCAAGGACACCGGAGTGAACATGTATATTACCGTCTTCCTGGCGGTCGCCCTTGCGGATTTCTTCACCTACGTGATGACTTCACTGGAACTGGCACTTGCCTACCCTGCCGAGGTGGGCGGTTATGTGAGCTCGTTTATCCTGTTCCTTGGCATTTTTGCCATAACCCAAGTCCCGCTGGCCATCGTTGAAGGGATTGTCCTCACTCTCGTATTCAAGTACATCGTTGCGCTCAAACCGGATATCCTCCTCCGCCTGAAGGTTTTTTCGGAAGAGAAAATCAACGCAGCAAGGGGTGGAGCCTGATGGCATTCAGGTACAGGCTGGAGATCCTCGCGATAACCGCAGTCCTGGTATTTTCGGCCCTTTTCCTGTATACCAGCTCGATCATGACGGAAGCAGAGTTTGCAGGGTCCGATACCCTCGGTTCAACACAGATCGCAGAAATGACCGGGAAAGCAGAAGAAGAGTACGTGCCGCTGATCTGGCAGTGGGTCCCTCCCAGTGGCGAGATTGAATCAGCTCTCTTTGCACTCCAGGCTGCAATCGGGGGATTAATGGTTGGATGGGTGTTTGGGTACTGGAAAGGCCAGAAGAAAAAACCGGCATAACCCCATGCCTGGATGACCCATGTATGAAGAATTCCTTGAGGATATCGCCCAGACCAACGGGCTGAGAGAGGTCAATACCTACCTCAAGCTCCTCACAGGACTGGGGGCAATCCTCCTCTGTCTCCTTGCAACCAGCTACATCCCCCCCCTTTTCATAGCGATTGTCCTCTCCGGTGCGGTTCTGTTTCTCGCGAGAGTGGACGCAAGGACCTATGGAGCGCTCTTCATTGTCCCCTTCTCGTTTGCAGTCATGAGTGTCGCCGTCATCGTCCTGCTTTCGGGGGGAGGTGATGTGTACTGGAGCTGGACTCCGCTCCCCTGGTTTTCGCTCTCAATAACCAGTGAGAGTATCAACGAGGGATTCTATGTGTTCTGCCGTGTTATCGGAGGAATGTCGGCGCTGATCTTCATTGCGATCACCACACCGATGACCGATCTTTTTGTCGTGATGAGGCAGTTCCATATCCCTGAAGCGGTGATCGATCTCGCGATGATCATTTACCGGAGCATCTTCATGATCATGGACCAGCTCGTCCAGACCCACCAGGCGCAGGTGATGCGCCTCGCGTATGGGTCCTTTCGCGAATCCATACACTCGTTTGGCACCCTGTGCGGGGCGGTGTTCATTGCGAGCTGGGAGTCAGGTGAAGACCTTATACGTGCAATGGATGCACGTTGTTACACAGGAAAGTTCGCAGTGCTAGGAGAGACTCGTCCGGTTGAGCTGGTGCCGGTCCTTGCGGTTGCGGCATTTCTGACGCTGTCATCCCTTATCGTGATCATCTCGGGGAACATAACTCTCCTCTAGGGGCAGGACTATGAGCAGCATCATCCTTGAAGGACGGGACATCCGGTACCGGTATCCACGGGGACTGGAAGCGATCCGTGGCATAAGCTTCCATATCAGGAAGGGGGAGAAGGTTGCGATCGTCGGACCCAATGGTGCAGGAAAATCGACCCTCATGCTGCTGTTCAATGGCATGATCCGCCCGGATTCCGGCACCATGCTGTTTGACAACGAGCCTGTCCGGTATGACAAGTCCTCATTGCGGATGATCCGGAAGCGGGTCGGTTTCGTCCTCCAGAACCCTGATCGGCAGATTATTGCACCAACCGTCTATCAGGACGTGGCATTCGGGCCGACCAATCTCGGCTATAGTGAGAGCGAGGTGAAGGCCGCAGTCGGAGAAGCCCTCCGCTATGTCGGGCTCGAAGGGTTCGAACGCCGTCCGCCGCATCAGCTCTCAGGGGGAGAGAAGAAACGGGTGGCGATTGCGGGGGTGCTTGCGATGGATCCCGATGTCCTCGTCTTTGATGAACCGACCGCAGGACTTGACCCCTCGGGATCAGAGGATATCATGGACCTCCTCGATGAACTGAACCAGGGAGGAAAGACGGTCATCATCTCCACCCACGACATTGAACTCGCATATCCCTGGGCGGACAGGGCCATCCTGCTCTTAGGGGGCAGGATCCTCCAGGAGGATATTCCCGATGTGGCATTCGGGAGACCTGACTATGTCAGGCAAGCCCATCTCTCGATGCCAACCCTCCTGGAGCTGTATTTTGAACTCGAGAAACGCGGGTTTTCGCTCCCTGCGAGGAAGCCAAGGACCATTCTTGACATGCTGAACGTAATTGACAGGGCGTTCCAGAACAGGCCCTGTTATACCGAACCCGGATGGGTGACGGTCTGCAATGTCGATTCGGCAGGAGTGGATCCGGTCAGGGCCTGGCTTTCAGAACATCCGGGAGTCTCTGTCGGTGCAATGGGTACCCGGGCAAAACAGCTCGCAGCGGACCAACAGATCAACCTGGATTTTACCTACGGGGTGATCGACAAATGTATCCTGAAGGCACTGCTTGGTGAGAATTCGGTGATTTTTACGACCGGAAGCATGGTACAGCGGGTATTTGACCGTGTCGATGATTTTTCCAGGGAGAATGGTGTCGCCATACCCGTCTCTCTGCTCGATCTCCCTCCCTGGGAAAACTGAGTTTTCAGTCCGGACACAGGCCGGTAATTACCCCGACCACTTCCTCTCCCTTATTGCGTGCCTCCCTGAGGGCAGTGGGGTGGCCGCGTATCCCCTTCCACCGGTCCATGTCATTGGCGATGATGTTGTCGTAATATTCAAAACCCATCGTATTGAAGAACGCAGTTATTGCCGGAAATGCGGCATCAAAGACATTATCCCATGAGAGACCTGCCGTTGAGATGAAGAGCCCTTTGTGCCTGCGGATGTGGTCGTCGGTGAAATAAAGGGTCCTGATGATGAACTTGCGTGCCCAGATGTACTGGGAACGGTCGATCAGCCCTTTCAACTCGGCGGTGATACCCATGCTGTAAATAGGGGAGGCCACCGCGACACAGTCTGCCAGGAGTATACGGTCAAAAAGCGGAAGGGCTTCGTCTTTCACGATGCATTCGCCCTCCTTATGGCAGGCGTTGCAGCCCCGGCACGGGGTAAAGTCGAGGTCTTTTAAGATAACCTTCTCGACGGCTCCTCCTGCATGGTCTGCACCATCAAGAAATGCATCAAGCAGGGTCTCCGTGTTTCCGTGCCGGTGCGGGCTGCCCGAGATGCCAATAACCTTCACGGACATCGGGGGCGTCACTCCGCAAGCCTAACCCGGATATCGGCGATGACCTCCCGGGCGAGCCGTTCAGCGTCCTCCTGTGCGGTCGGATGCTTCATGATGGCACCCTTTTCATCCACCCCGTTTATCATCAGGTACTGGATATCCCTGTCCCTGACATCGATGACATGGAAGAAGCACTTGACCGAGGGGATTGCACCCTGAAACACATGATCCCAGCTCTGCCCTGCAGTGGAGAGGAATACTCCCAGGCGCTTGCCCTTCCGTTCCGGCGGAACCACCGGGAGTTTCAGCACAAATTTTCGCGAGCGGAAGACCTGGAACCGGTCTATGAGAGCCTTTGCCTGGGAGCAGATCCCCATGCAGAAGATCGGCGCTGCGAGGATGATCACATCAGCATCGATGATCTTGTCATGGAGCACGTCCATCCCGTCACGCTGGATGCACTTGTTCAGGGTTTCACAGGCGTTGCAGCCCCTGCAGGGATTGACATTCGCATCCACGAGGACCACCTTGTCGATGGCAACATCATCCTCCTTCTGCATTGCAGCAAGGACCCAGTCAAGAAGCGTCTCTGAGTTGCCGTGCCTCCGGGGGCTTCCTGCGAAGGCGAGGACTTTGATCGGCATACGTGTCATGTGGGGGGTTGTGCAAGATAAATGGTGTGATGCAACGGGGGATAGCTGCCCGCACAACGGGACGCCCGGTCCTGCGGCCAGACCCGGGCCAGGAACATCACCCTGGAAAAGTCCCACAAAAACCCATACGATTCCCTGCATGACAGAGGCATAACCGAATGAAACACCTGTGAACCCTCTTGGTCACATGCCCCCCCTGGTGAAAATCGCGGATGCAGTTTTCATGCCAACCGCCAATGATCGCCCTGCAGTCGTGCATAGAGCATGAAAATGGCGGAGCCATCTTCATTCCAAAAAATGGGGAGAGTAAATCAGATCTTTTTGAAGCAGAGGTACCACTCTTTGCACTCGTACCCCTCGGAAAGGCGTTTGTCCATCTCCACCTTTGTCTTTGGCGCCGGGATCACCACCTTGTCCCCTGGCTGCCAGTTGGCAGGAGTGGACACACCGTGCTTGTCGGTGGCCTGCAGGGATTTCACCAGGCGGATAATCTCCGGCATATACCGCCCGCTGCTCAGCGGGTAGTAGATCATCGCACGGAGGATTCCCTTGTCATCGATGAAGAAGACAGCCCGGACCGCAGCAGTGCTGCTCTGTCCCGTGTGGATCATCCCGAATTTCTTCGCGACCTTCATATCAAGGTCCGCAATGATCGGAAATCCGATATCGACCCCCATCTTCTCCTTTATGCTCCTGATCCATGCGAGGTGGGAGGGAACCGAGTCGATGGAGAGGCCCATCAGTTGGACGTTGAGGGATTTCAGCTCATCCGCGATCGCTGCAAAAGCCATGAATTCGGTGGTGCATACCGGGGTGAAGTCTGCCGGGTGCGAGAACATCACCAGCCATTTTCCCTTAAAATCAGAGAGCTTTACCGGGCCCTGGGTCGTGACAGCCTCGAAATCGGGGGCGGGTTCCCCAAGGATCGGCATCGAACCGTTTTCATTGCAGCACATATCCTCATTCACTCCTTCATCACTTCATCAAGCTGGGCTTTCCCATAGGCGTACGCAGGCATACCGGCGAGCAGGAATGCCACCCTGAGGGCCTCCTCGACCTCAACTTTTGAGATTCCGAGATTGGATGCCCCGATCAATTGGGCATGGACCGCATGCTGGTCCCGGAGAGATGCAGCGATGGCAATCGCGATGAGTTTCTTGGTCTTCCGGGTCAGCGCACCGTCATCCCAGACATGCCCCTCAAGCTTCATCACCATCTCATACATCTTCGGATCGTTTACGGTCAGTTCCTTGAAGAATTTCGGTACCTTCCCGATCATCTTCTCGAGATCCTTTTGTTTCTCTGCCATGCTCAACTACCCCTGTACCAGGTTCATTGGCTGTCCGCAGCAGACCAGTTCGCCGCCGCCGACTTCCTTGACCACAACGATATTTCCGCAGATTTCACACTCGAAAACTTGTCCTTCCTTTGCAACATTCACCATTTTCAATACCTCTTCTGACTTGTCCGTAGATCACTTGAATGTACTGATCAGGGCATTTCCGATCGGGACATCCCCCTCGACCCTGTCATGATAAGAAAAAATGTTGGGGCTGCTTTTCGTCGAGACGAAACTACCCCGCTCTTCCACAACAATGCGGAAAAAGGATGTTCACTGGTTGCTCTTGCCCCGCTTTGGGGGGTTTGCCGCGTCTTCCGGGGTCTTGATGTCCGGACGGATATGATGCATCGGGAAGCACTGATACTCTTCACAGGCACACTGCGGACACTTCCTCAGGTCCTGCTCCGATTTATCGAGCGTCATCTCCCGGCCGCAGTCAATGCAGACGTACTTTCCAGGACCGACTTTCTGTCCGGCTTTTGCTTGTTCGGGCAGTTTGATCACCAATTCCAGATATGGATGGGGAAGTTATTTATCCCTTTTGATTCTTCCCATATTTCGGTGTAAAATGGTAAATTGGGCCCTTTCGTATCGATCCCTGTTCTGTCCTGCCCTTGCTCCAAAGGTTAAAGGGGTTTCTCCTGAAAGTGTATCCTATGGGTGTGAAGATCATTGCCATTCTCGGAAGCCCGCTCCTCCAGGGGAACACGGCAAAACTGCTGGACCGTGCAATCCAGGGTGCAAAGGACGCAGGCGCAGAGGTGGAGAAGATCGAGGTCACGAGCCTGAACATCAGGGCGTGCAGGGAGATCCTGTACTGCAAGGAGCACGAGACCTGTGCAATGAAGGATGACATGATCGGCATCTACGAAAAATTCCGCGATATTGACGGAGTTATCCTCGCCACTCCCGTGATGACTATGGGCATTCCCGGCATGTTGAAATCGTTCATCGATAGGTTCCAAGTCTATTTCATGGCAAAATACGTGAGGAAACACCCGCTCGTCACTGAAGCGAAAAGGAAGTCCCGGCTCGGCCTGTATCTTGGCATATCCGGGATGAACCTGCCGTATGTTTTCGACGGGGCGAAGCTGACCATCCATGCCTTTTTTGATATCATCGATGTGAAATATTGGGATGACCTCCTGATCAGGGACATGGATACGATCCAGGACCTGACAAAACGGCCTGATGTCATGGAGGAAGCCTATGCAAAAGGGTGCGAGATGGCCCGTCTGCTCACCGAAAAGGCACCGCTCAGATAAGTCCCTTCTCTTTCATAGAGAGCCACCCGGAATCGGTGACGATCAGGTGATCCAGGAGACGTATCCCGACCAGGGTCCCTGCATCCGCGAGCTGGCGGGTTATCGCGATATCCTGGCTGCTTGGATCCAGGGTTCCTGAAGGATGGTTGTGCACGCACACGATCGACGCTGCCCGGTCGGTTATGGCATCGGCAAACACCTCGCGGGGGTGGACAAGGCTGTGGTTGAGAAGCCCCATCGTGATGGTCCTTGTCTCAATCAGTTCATTCGCACCGTTCAGGGTAATACAGATGAAGTGCTCCTGCTTCTTTCCTGATAAGAATGAGACCAGGGGGAGGATATCGGCAGGGGTGCTGATCTTTGGCTTTCTGGTCTCCCCCGGATAGATCCGCCGGGCGAGTTCGAGGCATGCAATAATCTGGGAAGTTTTGGCAGCACCCATGCCCTTGACCGATGCAAAGTCCTGGTACCCGGTCGCATCCGTGTTCTTCTCGATTATCTCTGAAATTTCTTTTGCGAGGACTCTTACGTCCCGGCCCGGCCCCCCGCTCCCGAGAATGGCGGCGATGAGCTCCTGGTTGGTGAGGCAGGACGCCCCTTTCTTCCGTATCTTCTCCCGTGGCCGGTCACGTTCATCAATATCCTGCATCTTTTTCATCGTGTATCCTGCCGGATGATCGCAATAGCAAAGATATCTCTGCTGTATGAGAAAAAGGGGTATGTTTTCAATTCGTTGCGGAGGGGGAGACAGGCCCGGTCAGCCCGAATGGATACCTTGATGTGATTCCCTTGCAACAGCTATAAAGCATGGCAACCATGGAAAATGCAATGGAAGCGTATGCTGGGGAATCCCAGGCAAACCGCAAGTATGCTGCCTTTGCCGAACAGGCAGATTCCGAAGGTTTCAAGAATATTGCACGCCTTTTCAAGGCCGCATCAGAGGCCGAAGCGGTCCATGCCAAAAAACTGCTCAAAGCGATGGGCTCGATCAAGACCACCAAGGAGAATCTCCAGGGATCCATTTCTGGTGAGACCCATGAATATACCGAGATGTATCCCGCGTTCGTCAAGGAGGCCGAGGCAGAGAAGAAGAGTGATGCGGGCCTCGTGTTTACCTACGCCATGAAGGCCGAGGAGGTGCATGCCACCCTGTACAAGGAGGCCATGAATGCCCTGAACCATGGCCAGGATATGTCAAACCGGGCGGTCATCCTCTGCCCGGTCTGCGGCAACATCTTCCTGGGGCAGGCTCCTGAAAAGTGTCCGATCTGCAATGCGGTCAGGAAAGTGTTCAAAACCATCGAGTGATACGTCCCGCCGTATCATCCCCCTCTGTTTTTTTCTCCCGGTTTCCTGCCCCCTGAAGTTCTCTTATCCGTGGGATGCTGGGATCGTCATCGGGATCCTGCCATTTCAGCCTCAGCTTGATACTTCTCATCTCCGGTCATTCTTTTCCCCCAATCCTGCTCCCACACTTTAATAACCGGTCAGGAGCAACCTCGATTGCATGCCGCAGGTTACTGTGTACTCGACCCAGAACTGCCCGTATTGCCGTATGGTGAAGGCCTATCTGGAACGGCACGGGGTGGACTATCTCACGATCGATGTCGGGACAGACAAGGAGCAGGCCGAGAAGATGATCGCGATCTCGGGACAGTACGGCGTCCCGGTCATCACGATCGACGATGAAGTCATTGTAGGCTTTGATGCACAACGCCTGAATGAACTGTTTGGGGAAGAGAAGGGCGGGGAGGTCTACGATGTCCTGATCATCGGTGCCGGGCCGGCTGGCCTTACCGCTGGGGTATACTGTGCGAGGAAATTATTGAAAACGATGATCATAAGCGAAAATATCGGGGGCCAGGCCAGCGAATCCTGGGCGATCGAGAATTACATGGGATACCGGATGATCACCGGTGACGACCTGATGCAGAAGTTCGAGGAGCAGGTCCGGTCCCTTGACCTCCATCTCGAGATCGACAGGGTGATGATCCTTGACCGGAGCGGCAACGAATTCGTGGTGAATACCGCGACCGGAGCCGCGTACCGGGCCCGTGCGGTAATCCTTGCACAGGGCAAGCAGCCGCGGAAACTCGGGGTCGATGGGGAGGATCGGTACCTTGGCAGGGGTTTCTCGGTCTGTTCAACCTGCGATGGTCCGCTCTTCAGGGACAAGGTGGTCGCCATCGTCGGTGGGGGCAATTCTGCGCTCCAGAGTGCGATCGAGATGAGCGGGATCGCCCGGGAAGTGCACCTTGTGGTGAGGAGCGAGATCAAGGCCGATGAGGCCTATGTCAGGGCATACGAAAAGAAGGCCAACATCGTCACCCACAAAAACAGTGTCGTGTCAAAACTCCAGGGCAACAGCATGCTCCATGGAATCACCCTGAAGGACCGGACCTCCGGAAAGGAGACGGACATTCCCGTGGACGGGGTGTTTGCCGAGGTGGGATGGATACCAAACACGGCGTTTTTGGAGGGATTCGTGGCCCTGAACCCGGAGAAGGAGGTGGTCGTCAATATCGACTGCCATACCAGTGTTCCCGGCATCTTTGCTGCAGGTGATATCACCAATGTCAGGACAAAACAGATCATCACCGCAGCGGGTGAAGGGGCAAAGGCGGCCCTCTCGGCGTACGATTACCTGATCAAGTAACCTCCCCAGTCTTCTTTTTTCGGGTATAGTGGCATTTCAGCCACTCATTTTTGCACCGCTTTTCGATCACTATCCTCATTTAAGACGCTCATGGGGATTGCGCCTTCGGCTTACCCCCGCCGCTGGGGCGTCCCCCACAATGCGATAGGATG
>CAZRAQ010000033.1:0-1708 GCA_964598015.1 uncultured Methanoregula sp.
CTGACGATGAGAAGGAGAGGGACCAAAAAGAGATCGATACTGCTTTTCAGGAAGCCGTAGAAACAATACACAAAGCAGCCGATCGGAAAAAAATGCTGGCCCCGGATTCTGGATCAGAGGATGAATCCAGTGAGACCGGGAAATAATCAGAGGTAGAATCGCATGGCACGGCCACTTTCTCCAAGGGACCTTGAGATCCTGAAAAAACTCGCACCCGAAGCGGATGATCCGCTCTGCCCCGGGTCAGGCCATGACTTCTTCTCCATCCTTCCCCCGGTATCGAACCATTTCGCCACCAGCGATACCGATTTCCTCGACCGCCTGGAGCGGTTGTCTGATGAGGACCTTGCGTCCCTCACCGGATTGATCCTTGACGGGTCCGAGAGTGTCGGGTGCATGCACCCTGAGCATGTCGTCCTGCTCGCCGACCAGGTCGCACGGAAAATCTCGATGGAGAACGCCGAATCTATCATCGCCCTCTACACATCCGGAGATCCCTGCGAGCAGGATGAGGATGTTGCATGAGGGTGGTGCTCACTTATTTTTCACCTTGAGTGCTGCCATGGTTACCTTGCGGTTACGCATCGATGCAAGCAGCTGACTCTCTCAAATGCCCTCTACGCATCCGGGGATTCCTGCGAGCAGGATGAGGATGCTGCATGAGGGGGTCGCTCACTTTTTTTTCGGTGAACAGCACCACGGTTTCTGTGCTGGCCGCTCGCCAATGCACCGGTTTCTTGTCACTTTTTCCCATGAGCGGGACCCCGGTTTTTTCGTGCAGCTGGACTCACTGAGACGATCACCCATCCCTTATCTCTTTTATTCGTGCACTTCTTGACGGTCGGGAAAAGCGACAGCCGGCCTTTTCGTGATGAAGGATCTGTCGATATTCTCTGCAACCCTTCCTGCCACGGCGATGGGAAGCCCGATCGCCATCAGGTCCGGAGGCAGTGCCCGGTTGATCGTCGGGTCCTGGGGTCCCATGAAGGCAGAATCGGCCGGTGCACGCGCTGCAATCCCGGCAGGATAGGTGACTATCGTGGCACAGGCCGGCCCCCAGGGGACGATGACGGGAGAGAACGGGTCTGCCCTGTCGAAGTGGACGATAGCCGCGAGATTCCGTATCTGTTCAGCGGTCCCAAAACAGCTGATCGCCTTTACGGTCGAAAGAGATTCCGGGACTGTTGCGCAGGTCCGGACGACGAGGTATTTTCCGGGCGGCGTAATCTTCCCTTGCACCGCAAAGCATCGGTCGACCAGGCCAGGACTGGCTTTCAGGTACTCTGCAGGAGCGTCCTTGATCGCAGGGTTCCCGGTCGAGACAAAAAAGCTGATCGCTGCCGGGCGCTCGATGTACCCGGTATGGGAGAGCCCTCCCGGGCAGCATCCCTGCTTTGCGTCACCACCAAGATAAAAGGCAGAAGGCCCCTTCCCGGCCGCCATCTTCACCATGGCTGCTGCGATGCACCGGTCTATGACGGGAAGGTGGACAGCCCCCTCCGGGATAGTGTCCGAACCATACACCGCCAGGGGCTCTGTTGTGAGCCGGCATGCATCGGCTATCTTTTTTCCGATCACCCTCGCTGAATTCATTGTATCTTCCACGCGGGTAGGTGCAGTGCGGAAGGGGATGAAGGTTTCGGGGGGGAGAGAGGGAAAGGTGGGATCGTTCTCCGGTTGAAAATTGTGCAATAGTTACAATGACTGT
>CAZRAQ010000033.1:1808-21078 GCA_964598015.1 uncultured Methanoregula sp.
AGAATTCCATTGAAAAATGGATTATTTCAATTTTTTAAGAACAAGAATGGTTGCGAGTAATCCGGTACAGAACTAGGCCACTATTTAATTATGAATGAAAGGACTAAGCGCCTTGAAAATTAAAACAGCATGCGCCGATCGGGACTCGAACCCGAGTTTAGGCGTTGGCAACGCCTAGTGATAACCACTACACTATCGGCGCAAAATGACTCTAGGTAATTTGAAGTGAATCATTATAAGGATATCGAATCATCGCCGAAACCGTTTTCTGGAGCCCTAAGGTGGTCGTATGAACATTGCATGAACAGGATCGCCCGTCATCCTGTTTCCATCAGGGAAGGCGAAGATTCGGTGGGATTCCAACATCTTAATTTACGCATCCTGCCAGATCTTATGCACATGATCCCCCTCATGATCGACCTTGCCGGGAAGAAGGTGGTGATCTTTGGCGGGGGCGAAGTGGGGGCACGGAAGGCACGGTTCTTCGCACCAGAAACAGAGGTGACCGTGGTGTCCCGTTCTTTCTCTTCCCAGATCGCATCACCTGGGATAGAGCGTGTCACCTGTGATCTCTCAATTCTGGGTGATAGGGATATCAGCAGGATGCTCGCAGGAGTGTTCCTCGCGGTTGCTGCAACCCCGGATACCTCGCTCAACAACCGCATCGGGAGAGTTTGCAGGGAAATGGGCGTTTTGTTCAACAATGCTTCCGGGGAGCCGGGCGATATCCTGATCCCCTCTGTCATGGGCGGTGAACATTTCCTCCTTGCCCTGAGTACGGGAGGTGAGAGCCCGGCGGTGTCCCGGTTCCTGCGTGAACATTTGCAGTCAACGCTCCCTGACCTTGACAGGATGGTGGCGCTCCAGGACCGGCTCCGGCAGTGTCTCCCGGCAATTGAGCCGGATTTTCGCAAGAGAAAAGCACTCGTGACAAGCGTCCTCCATGACCCTGCCGTGTGGGAAGCGCTTGCGAAGGGTGAAGAGGAGGCATGGCAAATAGTTGAGGAGAACTACTTGCAATGAACCGCCTCCTCTTCCCCCCGATCGCGATCGCCGGCCTGAACCACCATACCGCAACAGTGAACATGCTCGAGGCGTTCAGGTTCACGGATGAGGACGCGTTCCTCGCGAAGGCAAAAGACCGGTTCCGTGGCGTGCTGCTCCTCCAGACCTGCAACAGGATCGAGATCCTGGTGCACGGCGAGGCATCATCGCTTATCTCCCTCCTGCAGGAAGAGGGAAGGAAGGACTTCTCGGTCCTCTCCGGCGTCGATGCGCTGCACCACCTCCTTGAACTTGCTTCAGGGATGGACTCGATGATCATCGGGGAGGACCAGATCATCGGCCAGCTCAAGTCTGCACTCGATCATGCACGGGAAAGGGAGTGCACGAGCCCGGTACTCGAGCTCTGCGTGAACAAGGCGGTGCACGCCGGGATAGAGGTGAGGAGGCAGACCCAGATCAACAGGGGGGCGGTCTCGGTCGGGTCTGCAGCGGTCCTGCTCGCCGAAGAGCAGCTCGGCACCCTGGAAGGGAAGCGGATCCTTGTCGTGGGATCCGGCGAGATGGGGATGCTGGTCGCCCAGGCGCTCGCCGCAAAGAACCTCACCGCAATCTACGTCGCGAACAGGACATATGGGCGGGCCGAGATCCTTGCCCGCAAGATCGGCGGCAAGGCGGTCAAGTTAAACGACCTCCCCCGGTATATGGTCCTCTCCGATGTCGTCATCTCCTGCACTTCTGCGCCCCATCCCGTCATCCACTGCGATGAACTGAGGGAGACCATGAAGGGGAGATGCTGGCCGCTCGAAGGCCACCCGCGTCCATTGATACTGGTGGATATCGCCCAGCCCCGTGACGTCGAGGAAGGGGCGGATGCCATCGATGGGATCCATCTCTTCACCATCGACAACCTCCGGGAGATAAACGAGAATACGATGAACAGCCGCAAGTCGGAAGCGGTGAAAGCCAGGGCATACCTTGCAGAGGAGCTCTCCCAGTTCGTCCGCCTCCTCAACGGCAAGGCAGCGGATGACACCCTCGCCATCCTCCACACCTGGGCAGAATCGATCAGGACCCGCGAGAGGGACCGGGCGATCGGCCGGATCGGGTCTGCCGATGAGAGGACTCGAGAGGTGCTGGATGACCTTTCACGCGTGCTCACGAACAAGATCCTTGCCGATGTCACCTTCTCGATCCGGTCCTGTGCCGAAGAGGGCGACCTGGCATACGCAGAGTCGCTCGTCTCTGCAATCACAAAGGGTGAAAAACTATGTTTCCGCAACAGCGAATGAGAAGGCTCCGGGGAAGGCTTATCCAGCCGTATGTACGGGAGCATCACCTCAAAAAGACCGATCTCGTCATGCCCTTCTTCATCGATGAGACCGCAGACTGCCCGACCCCTGTCCCCAGCATGCCCGGCCAGTTCCGGTATCCTCTCGGCAGTATCGCCCCTGCCGTGCTCCAGGTGCAGGAGAAGGGGATCGGTGCGGTCCTCCTCTTCGGGATACCGGCACAAAAAGATGCCGATGCATCCGAATCGTACAACCCGGAGGGGGTGATCCAGGAGGCCGTCAGGAGGATCAAAGCCGCGGCCCCAAAAGTCCTTGTCATCACCGATGTCTGTGCCTGCGAATACACCGATCACGGGCATTGCGGGATTCTCGGTGAAGGCCCCTGCGGAATGGACCTGCAGAACGATCTCTCGCTGGAGCTGATGGCACGAATCGCGGTCAGTCATGCACAGGCCGGGGCTGATTTTGTCGCCCCTTCGTGCATGCTTGACGGGATGGTCGCCGTTATCCGGGAGGCGCTCGACTTTGAAGGGTTCCAGGATACCGGGATCATCTCCTATTCCACGAAGTTTGCAAGCGCTCTCTATGGCCCGTTCAGAAAAGCTGCTGACTCGGGATGCCAGTCCGGCGACCGGAGCACCTACCAGATACACCCGGGCAACTCCCGGGAAGCCATCCGGGAATCGGAGACTGATGCCCTTGAAGGCGCAGACATCCTGATGGTGAAGCCGGGAGGTTTCTACCTCGACCTGGTCGCATCGGTCCGTGAACTTGGCCTCCCTGTTGCCGTCTACCAGGTGAGCGGGGAGTATGCGATGATCAAGGCCGCCGCCATGAACGGATGGATCGATGAGAGAAACGTGGTGATGGAGAGCCTGATCTGTGCAAAACGGGCCGGGGCAGACCTGATCATCACGTATTATGCCGCGGACGCGGCAGGATGGCTTGATGAAGAGCAGTGACTATTTCGAGCAGGCGAGGATGCTGATGCCGGGAGGGGTGAGCAGCCCTGTCCGGGCCATCCGTCCCCACCCGTTTTATACCAAATCGGCCCGCGGGAGCAGGATCTCGACCGTGGACGGCCAGGACCTTGTCGACTGCTGCATGGCCTATGGCCCGCTGATCCTCGGCCATGCCCACCTTCTCATCCGGCAGGCGATTGCCACCCAGCTTGAAAAGGGATGGCTGTACGGGACCCCCATCCCGCTCGAGCCTGACTATGCGGGGATGATCATCCGTGACCACCCCGGGATGGAGATGCTGCGTTTCGTCTCGAGCGGGTCCGAGGCCACGATGGCGGCCATCCGGGTGGCACGGGCTTTTTCAGGGCGCCCGGATATCGTCAAGATAGAGGGGGGCTTTCACGGGGCCCACGATGGGGTCCTTGTAAAAGCGGGATCAGGGGCCACCACGCTCGGGATTCCGGACTCGGCCGGTGTCCTTGCAGATGTGGTCGCCCATACCCGGCAGGTCCCGTACAATGACTGCGAAGCCCTTGAAAACCTCCTTTCGAAAAACAAGGATATCGGGGCGTTCATCCTTGAACCGGTCCTCGGGAACATCGGGCCGGTGTTCCCTGAAAAGGGCTACCTGGAAGGGGTCCGCGAGATCACGAAAGCCCATGATGTCCTCCTTATCTTCGACGAGGTTATCACCGGCTACCGGCTCGGGATTGGAGGAGCCCAGGAGCTGTACCACGTGAAGCCCGATCTCACCACGCTCGGCAAGATCATCGGCGGCGGCCTCCCGATCGGGGCATTTGGCGGGAGGCGGGATATCATGGAGCTCGTGGCACCGGCAGGGACATTTTCCGGAAACCCGCTCTCCCTCTCGGCGGGGAAGGCAACGATACAATGGCTCCATTCCCACCGGGGGATCTACCGGGAGCTCGCTATCGCGGGAAAACGGATCGGCGAAGCAGCGGCAGGGAAGGCCGGCTCATTTGTCCAGCAGGGATCGATGTTCAAGTTCTTCTTCAGGTCTGCTCCCCCGCGAAATTACCGTGAGGTGAAAGAGTGTGACACCGCGAAGTTCTCAGCGTTCTGGTCTGCCATGCTCTCGTCCGGCATATTCCTTCCCCCGTCACAGTTTGAGACCAACTTCCTCTCGGCTGTCCACAACGAGCAGGACATCGAGAGGATCAGCGCCGCGTACAGGTCATGTCTGTGAGAATTGGCACACGGGGGAGCAGGCTCGCACTGGCCCAGGCAGAGCGGGTCGCAGCACTGCTCCGGCAGGAGGGCACCGAGCCGGAGATCGTCACCATCACCACGAAGGGCGATACCGTGGACGGGGTCCCCCTTCACGAGATCGGCGGGCAGGGGGTCTTTGTGAGGGCGCTTGACGACGCGATCCTCGCGGGATCGATCGATGCCGCCGTCCACTCCATGAAAGACATCCCTGCAAAGCGGCCTGCCGGTCTCTGCACCTGTGCCATCCTCAAACGTGACTCTCCCGCGGATTTCCTGGCCCATACGCTGGAAGAGGTGCACGTGATAGGCACCACGAGTACCCGGAGGAAGGCTCAACTGTTGCGGCATATGGACGGGATCACGGTAAAGCAACTCCGTGGGAATGTCGATACCCGCATCAGGAAATTGTATGCCGGGGAGTACGATGCGATCGTGCTTGCCGAAGCAGGGCTCGAGAGGATGGATCTCACTCTCCCTGGCACCCGCCTGTCACCGCAACGGTTCGTGCCTTCTCCAAACCAGGGGACCATTGCGGTGGTCTGCCGGGACGATCCCGGGTGCCGGGCGGTATTCTCACCGCTCGACCACCCGGAATCCCGGAAGGATACGGCTATCGAGCGCTCGGTGATGGAGGAGGTAGGGGGAGGGTGTTTCACCCCCCAGGGTATCTTCTCGGACCACGGCTACCTGATCGGGGAGATCCTCTCCCTCGATGGGATGCGGCAGGTCCGGAGGGAGGAGGAGATCTCCTCGATAGAACAGGCCAGGGCGTTTGGAAGAGCGCTCAGGGATGAAGGCATGGAACTTATCAGGGAAGCATACGAAAAACTTGGGATCCGCGATGAAGGGTAAGGTATATCTTGTGGGATCAGGCCCGGGGGGAGAGGGGCTCCTCACCTTCCGTGCCCGCGAAGTGATAGATGCAGCCGACGTCATTCTCTATGACCAGCTGCCGGGAGAGGAGATCCTTGCATCACTGCCAGGCAGGGCAGAGAAGATCGATTGCGGCAAATACGGCTCCGACCACACGCTCGAGCAGGATGACATCGAAGCCCTGATGGTCCGGAGAGCAAAGGAGGGAAAGCAGGTGGTCCGGCTCAAAGGAGGCGACCCCTTCCTTTTCGGCCGGGGTGGCGAGGAACTCGAGGTGATCAGGGACGAAGGGATCGAGGTGGAACTCGTCCCCGGGATCTCGAGCGCACTGGCCGTCCCCGGGGCCGTGGGAATCCCCCTGACGCACCGGAAGCACGCATCCGCAGTCACGATCATCACCGGGCATGAAGACCCTGCAAAGGAGGAATCGGCACTCGATTGGGCAGTCCTTGCCCGGCTTCGTGGGACCATCGTTATCCTGATGGGGGTAAAAAATCTCCCCGTCATTGCAGAAGCGCTCATCCAGCACGGAAAAGACCCGGCAACCCCGGTCGCCATTATCGAGCGTGGGCTTCGGAAGGACCAGCGGGTGACCACCGGGCCGCTCAACCGGATCGGTTCGCTGGCCAGGGAGAGAAACGTCCGGCCTCCGGCAGTGATCGTTATCGGCTGGGTGGTCTCGCTCTACCGGGAAGGGGACCACCTAATCCCGCTCTGACCGGGCCTGACGGCGATTTATCCAAGTATTAATACTGTACGACAACCGTACTTTAGTCAGGTGACCGATGAGCCTGCCCGGCGGACCAACAAAGGATGAGATCATGGCGGTCTCGCTTGCAAAACTCTCCCTCAGGAGCGACGATATCGTGGCAGACATCGGGTGCGGGACCGGCACGGTCGCGGTCGAGGCCGCACGGAGAGCGCGGAAGGTGTTTGCCGTCGACCTTCGCCCCGAGGCCGTTGCCGAGACAAGGGACCTTGCCCGGTCATGCGGGATCACCAATATCGAGGTCAGGCCCGGTCACGGGGCGGACCTGGTGAAGAGCCTCCCCCATATCGATGCGGCGTTCATTGGCGGATCCCGGGACCTATCGGCGGTGCTCTCCGGGCTGTCGGAAAAAAACGTCCGGTCGGTGGTCGTCAATGCAGTCCTTCTCTCGACCCTTCATGAGGCGGTTACGACAATGCAGGAGTTATCGATGTTTCGGGAGGTCGTCCATGTCTCGGTCTCACGCACGGTCCCCCTTGCAGGAGGGCTGATGTTCCGGCCGATCGACCCGGTCTATATCATTGTCGGGGGATGCCCATGCTGATAGGGCTGGGACTCGGGCCCGGGGAACCGGAGTATCTGACCCTCCGGGCGGTGCGGCTGCTCCGGGAGGCTGATGCAGTCTTTGTCCCCGGCACGATTGCACGGGACCTTGTCGCTCCCTACCGGGATGCCGAGGTCCTTGACTTCCCGATGACCGGGGATGAAGGACGAATCCGTGCCTGCATGGAGCAGAATGCAGACCGTATCGCGGAGGTGGCACAGTCCGGGATGGCAGTGCTCGGGATCCTTGGCGACCCGAACTTCTTCTCCACGTATTCCCGGCTCAATGCCATCATGAAGACCCGGTATCCTGCCATTTCCTGCAGGACCGAACCGGGGATCAGCGCTATCACCGCTTTTGCCTCCGTAGCAGGTCTTTCGCTCTCCGGTGGATTCCTGGTCACAGACGGGCCAGCGGAAGCCCGTTCCCGGGTCATGCTCAAGGTCCGGCGTCCCCGCCAGGTTGCGGACATGCTCAGAAAAGAGGGCTACCGCTCGTTTGTCCTGGTTGAACGTATGTGCATGGAGGAGACGCGGGTGTACCGAAACGATGCACTCCCCGAGGAGAGCGATTACATGAGCGTGCTCTATGCGGAGCGGTGAATGGCAACGATCTATTTTGTCGGGGCAGGTCCCGGCGATCCCGGCCTGATCACGGTCCGTGGGATGGACCTAGTCGTGCGGGCTGACGTCCTGGTATATGCAGGTTCGCTCGTCAATCCCGAACTCGTGGACCGCTCCGGGGCACGCGTGAAAATTGACAGCTGGGGCAAAACGCTTGAGGAGATTGTCCCCTTGATGGTCCGGGAGGCACGGGAGGGGTCGCTGGTGGTCAGGCTCCATTCAGGGGACCCGGCCCTGTATGGGGCAATCGTCGAACAGATGGACCTGCTCGATGAGGCCGGTATATCGTACGAGGTCATCCCCGGGGTCTCCTCGCTCTTTGCCGCTTCGGCAGCGCTCGGGGCCCAGCTCACGCTCGGGGGTGTCTCAGACACCCTGATCGTCACCCGGCCGGCAGGAAAGACCCTGGAGCAGGACGATATCCACGCCCTCTCTGCACATACTGCCACGATGGTCTTCTTCCTCGGGGCAGACCGGATCGAGGAGATCGTTGCGAAACTGCAGTATCCCCCCTCCACCCCGGCAGCAGTGATCTACCATGCCAGCTGGCCGGACCAGAAGATTGTCAGGGGGACCCTTGCCGATATCGCTGGAAAGGCATCGGCTGCAGGGATCACGAGATCGGCGTTGCTCCTGGTCGGCGGGGTGCTCGACCCCTCCGGGTCAGGCCATAGGAGGTCGGTGCTCTACTCATGAACCGGGCTGTCATCTACCTGCCAAGGTTCTCCGAAGCAGCCGGGCGCGTTGCCTCTGCACTTGGGGCAGATCCCGTTGTGTACACTCCGACGGCATTTGCAGAGACGGTTGCCCGCTGCAGGGAGATCGCCGCAGTGATGTCAGTAGGAATTGCCGTACGAGGGATCGCCCCCCACCTGAAGGACAAGTGGAGGGACCCGGCGCTCGTGGTGGTGACACCCGATCTCAAACTTGCGATCCCGATCACCGGTGGCCATCACGGGGCAAATGCCATGGCACGGGAGCTTGCCCCGCTTGGCACAATCCCGGTGATAACGACTGCAACGGAACGGGCTGGCGTCCCTTCGGTTGAGGGTATTGCGGCTGCCGGCGGGTATGCCCTTGCCAACCACGACGCCTCGAAATACGTGAATGCCGCGTTCCTTGAGGGGACAGCCGGGATTTACGCGGTGAAAGGCCCCGCCGTGGTGATCGGGGGCGCTGACACGGCATTCCTGGTTGCAGACGGGGAGTACAGTGTCGGTATCGGCTGCCGGAAGGATACAGCTGCAGGGGAGGTCGAGGCCGCGGTCCGGGCTGTGCTCGGCCGCCTGGGGATCAGCCCGGACCAGGTCCTCGTCTATGCAACCACCGCAAAAAAATCACAGGAGAGCGGGATACTCGAGGCGGTCCGTGCGCTCGGCAGGCCGCTCCTCTACCTTGACGACCGTAGTATCGGGGCATATCCCCCGCAGACCGGTTCTGAGGCCTCCCGTATCGGTCTTGCGGGGGTCGCCGAACCCTGTGCCCTTGCCACGTCGAAACTGAAAGAACTGGTCGTCCAGAAGACCGTTATTGGGGAGGTTACGATTGCTGTCGCACGATAAAAATGGGGGAATGCTCTCGATTGTGGGGATAGGCCCCGGGAGCCCCGGCCAGCTGACCGGACGGGCACGACAGGCCCTGCTGGAATCGGATGTGATCATCGGCAACGATGTGTACCTTGCCCAGCTGGGACCGCTCATCGAAGGAAAAGAGGTTATCCGGAGCTCCATGGGGCACGAGGTGGAGAGGGCGAAGCGGTCGATCGAACTTGCACGATCACGACGGGTTGCCATGGTCAGCGGCGGTGATGCCGGGATCTACGGCATGGCCAGTATCGTCCTTGAAGTCCTTGAGCACGAGTGCGAGGAGATCAAAGTCGAGGTTATCCCCGGGGTGACGGCTGCAACCGCTGCAGCATCGCTCCTCGGCTCTCCCCTTTCCGGCGATTTTGCCGCAGTCAGCCTCTCTGATCTCCTCACCCCGGTCGAGGAGATCGAACGGAGGCTCCACGCCGCATTCTCGATGGGGACTCCGGTCGTGCTCTACAACCCGAAGAGCAGGGGGAGGCCGCATAATTTTGCCCTTGCCATGGAGATTGCAGGGAAGTTCCGATCCCCGGAAACGCCGGTTGGGATCGTGAAGAACGCCTACCGGGAGGGCGAGGAGATCATGGTCGTCACCCTCGGCGAGGTCGCACTCGCCGACAGCAAAGTGGACATGCACACCACCGTGATTGTGGGTGGCGAAGAGAGCAGGATATGGAGGTACGGACACGATGTCAAAGGAATCATCACCCCGAGGGGTTACCATAAAAAATACCTATACTGACCTTGGTGCATCGACTGCCGAGGCATACGAGATCTCGCGGACGAGCAGGGACCTTGCACGCAAAACGATAGGCGATGCCGGAAACGAAGACCGCGTCCGCCAGCGGTGCTCGATCGCGGTCGGGGATTTTGCCATGGCAGGACTCCTCCGTTTCCACGAAAAGCCGGTAGAAGCGGGCCTTGCTGCACTCTCTCGCTCCCGCCCCCTCATCACCGATATCAGGATGGTCCAGGTCGGCATCCAGAAGAAGGGGCATTCCTGCCCTGTCCTCTGTGCACTCGATTATGGGGCCGACCTGGCGCAGGAGAAGGGCATTACCCGGAGCAGGGCAGGGATCCTGGCACTCAGGGACAAGCTCGATGGCGCGATTATCGTGATAGGAAATGCTCCCTCGGCCCTCCTCGCCGTCTGCGAGCTGGTCCGGGAGGGGTGCCGTCCGGCGCTGGTGATCGGAACGCCGGTCGGTTTTGTCAAGGCAGCGGAATCAAAAGAGGAACTCCGGACGCTCGATGTCCCCTCCATCTCAAACGAAGGGACACGGGGCGGGACTCCGGTCGCAGTGGCGGCAATAAACGAGATCATCACCATCTATGCCGAGAGCTCGCGGGATCATTGAAGCGGTCACCGACCCGGTGACCGGTTTTGTCTACCCGGCAGCATGGGTCGCTGCCTGCAGGGACGATGCCGGCCTTGCACTGGCAAAAGCAGGTTTGGCGGTCCTCACCTCGTCGGGGACAATCCTCAAACGGGGGTATACGACCGGGACGACGGCTGCTGCCTGCTGCAAGGCCGCCATACTCTCGCTCAAAGGAGCGATCCGCGAGGTCGAAGTGCCCACGCCTTCGGGGATCAGGGTCTGTGTGCCGGTCGATGGTTCCGGGGGGGAGGCATCATGCCGGAAATACGCCGGGGACTACCCTGGGGACGCAACCGCAGGGGTCCTCTTTATTGCAACCTGTACTCCCGCAGATGACGGGATCTCTCTCTACCCCTGCGAGGGGATCGGCCGCTTCTCACGCGACACGCCCCGGTACAGGAAAGGCGAACCTGCCATCAGCACGCCTGCACTGTCCTCGATCCTCGTTGCGGTTCACGAAGGACTGAAGAGTACCGGGCTTCCGGGAATCACCCTGCATCTCAGGATTCCGGAAGGCCGGATTGTTGCAGAAAAAACCCTCAACGCGAAAGTCGGCATCGAGGGCGGGATCTCGGTCCTTGGGACTACCGGCCTTGTCGAACCATGGGACGACCATCTCACGGAAACGGTGATGGAACGGGTCAGGACTTCTGACAAGGTTGTCCTCACCACGGGGCGGACGGGCCTGCGGTATGCCCGACTCCTGTTCCCGGACCATGAAGCGGTGCTGGCAGGGTCTCACCTGGAAGCCGCGATAGCAGAAGCCAGGAGAGACGTCGTGCTGTGCGGACTCCCCGCCCTTATCCTGAGATTCCTGGATCCGGACCTGCCCGGCTCGACAGGATATGCAACCATCGAAGAGTTCTCCACACAGCCGGAATTCAAAGACAGGATGTCCGCCGCATTTTCGAAGGGAAAAGAGCGATACCCGGGGTTGCGAATCGTGATTCTCGACCGGAACGGCACTATTATAGGAGATTCGGGATGAAAATTGTCGGGGTAGGGTGCGGACCCGGGCTGCTCACCGAGCAGGCCATCCTGGCCATTTCCGGGGCGACGAGTATTTATGGCTCAAAACGGGCGCTTGCGCTTGCTTTGGCACATATCCCGAAAGGGTGCAGGGTGGAGGAGATGACCACGTTCCGGCCGGGACAACCTATCCCTGACGATGCGGTTATTCTCTCGACCGGGGACCCCCTGCTCGCCGGGCTTGCGTATCTCGGAGGGGAGATTGTCCCTGGCATCTCATCGCTCCAGGTCGCCGCAGCGAGGCTTGGCATCCCGCTTGAGCAGGTCACCGTGGTTGTCGCCCACGGCAAAGAGCACGGGCGTGCGCTTGCCGAGGTGGCTGCAGAAGTGAACCTCGGAAAGATAGTCTTCATCGTTGCCGACCCGCAATTCTCCATTCCGGCACTTGCAGGTGCTCTTGCAGGGTCCGGGGAGGAGATCTCGGTTGCCGTGTGTGAAGACCTCGGGTATCCCGGAGAGAGAATTGCGATCGGGACCGTTGCAGAACCGCCGGTCCCGGCCTCCCGCCTCTTCTCGGTCCTTGTGGGCAGGACGGCCCTGTTCCCAAAAAGGCCCCGGATTCAGTGAAGGGCATATAAAGGAGCACGGCATACCTCTTTTCCAGGAAGAAGGGAGTGAATCATGGAGAAAGCAACAAAGAAACAGTTGAGCCTGCTCTGTTTTCTGGCCGGTTTTGTTCTTGTACTCATCAAGGATCTCAAGGGAATCCAGGAGATCGATCTGGGATTCTCATGGCCATGGGCACTCATGTTCTATTCGGGGCTCCTGCTCATGGCGATCGGCTATTATCTCCGGGGTTGAACGCGGACCCGGAACACCGTTGCCCTGGGAAGGAGATGGTCATCTGCATGCGTTAAGATGAAAAACATATTCACGTATATGAAAAAAAGAAAAATTCATTTTTTTTCGGAAGAAATAGTTCCTACCGATGGAATTCGATTATATCGAAAAAGAGCAGGAATTAATCGAGAATATCAGAAATCAGGGAATAAATGAAGATATTCTGCATCAGTTTACCCTCCATTTCATCTCTTTTTACCACTTTTACCGGAGAGAGCTTCCGTGGAGGACGACGACCGATCCCTATCGCATCCTTGTGTCGGAAATGATGCTTCAGCAGACACAGGTAGACCGCGTAATCCCCAAATACCTGCACTTCGTGTCAGTATTTCCTGACATCTCCACTCTCGCTGCCTCATCACAAAAAGACGTATTGTCTGCGTGGCAGGGATTGGGGTACAACAGGCGTGCACTCGCCCTGCATACCATCGCTCACCGTGTGATGGACACCTGTTGCGGAACATTGCCCTCGACTGTTGAGGAATTGGCCGAATTTCCGGGAATAGGAAAAGCAACTGCCTCCGCTATCGTCGTCTATGCGCACAATGTGCCATTGGTTTTCATCGAGACCAATATCCGGCGGGTATTCATTCATTTCTTTTTTCGGGACACCCAGAATATCCCAGATACACGTATCGAGCCATTGGTTGCCGCGACGCTGTGGAAAGAGAATCCCCGGGATTGGTACAATTCGTTGATGGATTATGGATCGCTTCTGAAAAATCGGGTTCCCAATCCCAACGTGCGGAGTTCTGTCTATCAAAAACAATCGCCATTCCAGGGATCAGACCGTCAGCTGCGGGGGCAGATCCTGAAGGTGCTCCTTACAGAAGCAGAGATGACAGGAGAAGCACTCGCAAAGGAATTGAAGGCAGATCCCGACCGCCTGGGACGAATTCTCGCTGCTATGCATCATGAAGGACTGATCACGCTTCACGCCTCCAAATGGAAGGTCTGAAACACTATTGGAATGAAAGCATACATGAAAGTGAGGAATATGAACATGGCTGATTCAAAAGATGTAGCATATTTTACACAACGGGGTTCAGATTGAGTCTCGTTCCACTTGTCAATGGCATCTCCGATTTTCCTTTATAAAAATGACTCCAATTTGTCAAAAGCGAAAATCAGGAGGGATTGCGTTGAAGATTTATAGTATTACTGAGATACAACCGACGGATATGGTTGTAAGGATATGACCGATGCTCAGGAAAAGGGGGCTGGAAGTAAGATCAGGAGTCTGTTCCCGATTCTGACGTGGCTGTCTCACTACCACTGGAAAGACATTCGCTTCGACTTGATTGCAGGCATTGTAGTCGCCGGCCTGATAATCCCCGAATCGATGGGCATTGCGGGTGTGGCAGGGGTCGAGCCAGAGCATGGTCTTTACGCTGTTCTTATTGCACTATTTCTCTACGCCATCTTCGGTTCCGGACGTCGCTCGGTGATCAGTACACCGAGCGCTATGGCTCTTCTCACCGCCTCTTCCATCGCCACCCTCGCCCTTGCAACCTACGAGGATGCGCTGGCGGCGGTCGTGACCATCACTTTCCTGGCTGGCCTGATTCTGTTGATCATGGCGGTTTTACGCCTCGGATTGCTGGCTCATTTCATATCCTATCCGGTCATGAAGGGGTTCCTGTTCGGCCTCGCACTGATTATCATTATCGGTCAGGTGCCGAAGCTGCTGGGCATAGCAAAAGGGGGAGGTAACTTCTTCCAGCAACTGTGGAGTATTATCGGTTCGCTCAGCCAGATCAGCCAGGTTACCCTGGCCCTTTCCATTATCGCGGTAATTATCCTCTACGTGCTGGAAGAGCGTTTCAGGAAGATCCCCGGTGTGTTGGTGCTCTTTATCATTGGCCTTGGCGCCTCATATCTTTTGAATTGGGAGTCCCTGGGGGTTGCATTGGTGGGATTCATCCCTGCAGGGTTGCCTGCGTTGTCTGTCCCGGAGATGAACCCTGAACTGATATCCCTTGTCATACCTGCCTCTCTTGGTATCGCCTTTGTATGCTTCTCGGAATCTGTCTCCATCGGCGATGAGGCGGCAGAGAAGCACAATGACGAGGTGGATCCCGACCAGGAGTTGATTGCCGTGGCCGCAACCAACATCGGCTCGAGCTTAGCCCAGGGGATAGGGACGGGGGTGAGCATGTCTGCTACTCACGTGGGTGACAATAGCGGCTCTCGGTCCCAGATGACCCTTATCGTTGCAGGCCTGATGGTATTGGCCACGTTACTCTACCTTACAGATGTATTCTACTATCTTCCTGAGTTCGTTCTGGGCGTCATCGTCATCTTCGCCGTGAAGGGTGCCTTGAAGGTAAGGCTGATGGCAAGCTATTATCGGATACAGCGAAATGACTTCTATTTAGCAATACTGGCGCTGTTCGGGGTACTGGTTTTCGAGGTGCTGGTAGGCTTAGTGTTGACGATCATCATCGCCATCGGCCTGGTCATCCTGAAAATAAGCAACGAACAAGGCACCCTGCTGGGACAGATGCCTGACGGCCGGTTCATGGATCTCAGCCAGCATCCGGAGGCCAGGGAGAGAGCAGGGGTGAAAATCCTCAGGCTGGACATCGCCATGTTCTACGCCAACGCACCGGTGATAAAGACACGCCTGCTCAAACTGATCCGGGAGGACCCGCGGCCGAAGTTATTAGTAATAGACATGGAAGCCCATTACGTCCACCTCGATATCAGCTCGGCCCGCGTCCTTGAAAAAGTGCTAAAGGAAGCACTGGAGAAAGGGGTGCAGGTGACGTTCGTTGGGGTGAATACAAGAACGATGAGCGATATGGAGAGGGAGGGACTGGTGGAACTGGCTGGCAGGGATCATTTCAAGAATACTATTGAAGAGGCTCTCCTTGAGCTTTGGACTCCCCGTTCACCAGAGTGACGTCTCATCATCCGGCAGAATCCCTTCCCATTGCCGTAACACGGGCGGCTGTCTTCTTGAGCGCCAGTGCACGCCTGTTGTAGCCGAGACCCAGCCAGGAACCGATAAGATCTTCCACAGGGGCGGCATGCAGGGCAGCAAAATCCGGGAACCTCGCAACAAAACCGGCATACTTCTCGAAGACCCGTATCACCTGTATCTGCTGGAGCATGATTTCGGAGATAAGGATCCGGTAAGGGTCACGGGTATCCCTCCAGGGAAGATCCCTCCGGTGGTTTTGGTAGAAACCGTACATTTCTGGAATTCACAGGGAGGAAGTATCACCGGCTCATTCCCTGTCACCATGACCCGAGCGCCCCGATATGGTTTGCATACAAATCGACATCGTATTTCCGTTTCAGCCCGGCAGCATTCATGTACCTGATCTTCCCGAAGACCGGGCGCTCCTGCCATGCCCGGTCGTGCTTGCCAAAACACCAGGCGACTCCTGCATACCCGTTCGGGTCGCGCCCGTCCAGTTCGTACCGGTTGTTCAGGGAGAGCGCCGTCCGGTATGCCTCTTCTGGTGTCTCCGACCACTCGAGTATCTTCTTCCCCCAGTACATCCGCATGTACCCGTGCATCTTCCCGGTCAGCACCATCTCCCGCTGTGCTGCATTCCAGGAGGGATCATGGGTCTTTGCGGATTCAAATTCGTCCAACCGGTACGAGTACTCGCGCAGGTCAGCCGAATGACGGGTGAGGGTCTTTTTTGCCCAGTCCGGAAGCCCGGAATAGTCATCATAGTTCGGATTGTAGTGAACGAAATTCATGGCGAGCTCTCTCCGGACGATCAGTTCTTCCAGGTAAGTCCCTGCAGCAGGGCTCTTGGATGCGAGGACCTTCTGTGCGATAAAAACGGGGGATATCTGACCGAAATGGAGGTAGGGGCTCATGCAGGAGAGCGCTCCGGCATTGGGGTCATTCCGGCCTGCAGGGAACCGGTCAAGATCTCTCCTGATAAATCCGGTGAGTTGCTCGATTGCCGCGTTCTCTCCGCCACTCCAGGGGAGAGGATCGGGCTGAAGGGAGCTGGATGAAGGGGGGGTGTCCCGCAAAACACCTGCCAGCAACGATTCTGCGGGCAGCTCCTTCTTGGAACCTGGGTCCACGCCAAGGGATGACCGGGCAGGTCTTTTCTGTTCCAGGGGAACAAGGAAACGTTCGATCTGCGGGGTGATCTTCGTTCTGAACGTGGCTGCAGACCATTCTTCTTTGGGGGAAGCGGCGGATACCGGGACGACGACGTTTGTCTCCACCTGGATCAAGGGACATTCGAGCTCGTCTGCCACCTGCTCCCGCCACCCGTCCTGGATTCGCAGGTAACCCCGGTCGGTCACCACCAGTGCAGCATCGGCTCCAAGCGCAAGCGGAGCCGCTCCTGGCACTCCGGTCAGGATAGTGAAAAGGACGCCCTGCTCTTCCAGGGCGCTCGAGAGGGACAGGAGGCCCTCGATCATGAAGCGGTAATGGGGGCTCGTGGCTTCCGGGTAACCGGGAGTCAGGTCAAAACAGGCCAGGAGCGGAAGGGAGAGACGGTTGGCCTCCCTGACCGCGTACTGGTAGGCATGGTTGCAGGCGACCCGTGGGGCAGCCTGCACCCAGTAAAGGACGTACCTGCCTTTCTGAAAAGGTTTTTTGGAGAGATGCTGTATCCGCTCTTCCTGGATCATGGATGGGGGTGGTTTTTTCCCCTACTACATTATCTCACTCTGACAAATCGAGGATTGCCATCGGATCGAGCGCTGCTCTCTGATCCACTGCTCCAGGAGATTGTGGGCAAAGATCCTGACCTCGAATAATCCACCCAGGCGGACTCTTTGTCTGAGTTGACCGAGAGGGCGGATCGCCAGGAGAGGCCAACGGGAGTATCACTTGCGAAGGAGTTGGTAAACTCTGTCTTTTGAATTTCCCCGCTCACCGTTGTCTTTATGAAGGTGACGGATTCCTCAACCGTGCCCTGGACATACGTGTCTGTGCTGGATGAGAGAGAAGCGCTGGTGATGGTTGAGAAATAATCCCCGGAAGAGAATGCTGGCTCAGCTGCCGCAGTCCCTGCAAAAAGACAGATCAGTGAAAGCAGCAGGATGTATCGTGTGATGGTTCTTCCTTTCTTCATGTGTATTGTTCCTCCCATGATTTCGTAGAAGAAATCATGTTTGAAAAGAGAATGATACCGCACTATATAATCTTGCTGAACCTCCCGGTTCAAGGAATAATGCTCACCCCCTCCTGAACAGGTCATCAAGCTTCTGTTTTGGGAATACCACCATGGTCGGCCTTCCATGGGGGCAAGTGTATGGATTTTCGGTCCGTCCGAGCTGCTCCAGGAGCTGCCTGCACTGGTCCAGGGTGCAGTCGGCTCCTGCCTTGATTGCCCCGCGGCAGGCAACAATCCTCCTGATCTGCTCCCGCGAATCGGCCCCTTTCAGTATCCCCGGGGAGATTATCCCGGCGATAATATCCCGCACCTCCCCGGGTTCGATGTTCTGTCCAAGGAGCACCGGGACCGTCCTGACAAGAAAAGTGCCGGTACCAAACGGATCGATCAGAAACCCTTCACTTTCCAGGAGCGGAAGCGATCCGGAAAGCGTCTCGCTCTCGCCAGGGGAGAGTGAGAGGACGACAGGCTCTATCAGCTCCTGGAGGGTGCGATCGCGTTCAGAGCGTGTCCTGACCTGCTCGTAGAGCACCCGTTCATGGGCGGCGTGCTGGTCGATGACAAGGAGGTCGCCACCAGGGGTGGCCGCGATGATATACAGGCTCCCGACCTGCCCGATGATCGCAACCTCGGGAATTTTCGATGCACCGGATGCATCCGTCTGCCGCCCGGTCAGGCTGAGCTGCCGCCCGGTAGCGATCCGTTCCCTGAGGAGCGGCTCCCTCACCCCGGATCCCGTCTCTTCCGGTACCCCGTACTGGAGCCGTACAGGATCCCCGGTCCCGGGAAGCGCATTCTGCCCGGAATCGGCTGCCGGGATAAGGCACTCTCCTGCCAGGCTCTCCCGTATGACCGAGACGATCTCCTCCCGTACCTCCTCCTCCCGGCTCACGCGGACCTCCCTCTTTGTCGGATGGACATTGACATCAACTTCCGGCGTGGCAATGGTGAGGTCCAGAAACACCACCGGATACCGCCCGGCGGGCAGGAGCGTCCCGTACGCGTCCCGGATCGCCCCGGCAAGGAGCCGGGACGAAATACTCCTCTTGTTCACCGAGATATACATCTGGTACTGGTTCTTCCTGGTGAGCGAGGGGTTTGAGATATACCCGTCCATACGCACCCTTTGGCCTCCCCCCTGAACCCTGATCATCTGCCGGGCAACGGAAAGGCCATACAGGTGCATGATGGCATCCATGAGATCCCCCTTGCCCGGCACTGAGAGGACCCGTCGATTGTTATGGATGAACTCGAATGAGGTCTCTGGATGAGCGATGGCCAGGCGTTCGATGATGCCGGAGATGAGGGCGGCTTCGGCAGCCGGGGGTTTCTGGAACTTCTCGCGTGCGGGAGTGTTGAAGAAGAGCTCCTCCACGGTAATCACGGTCCCGGACGGGCAGCCGGTCTCTCCCTGAGAGAGGATCTCCCCCCCCCTGTTCACAATCCTCGTCCCTGAGATCCCGCCTCCGTCCCGGCTCTTCGTGACGAGCGTGACGTGAGCCACCGAGGCTATGCTTGCAAGTGCCTCGCCCCGGAAACCGAGGGTGGTGCAGGAGGGAAGGTCATCGATGCCGCAAATCTTGCTCGTTGCGTATCTCGCAAACGCCAGCGGTGCATCACCAGGATCCATGCCGCAGCCGTCGTCACTGACCTGGATGGAGGTGACACGCCCTCCGCGGGATACCAGGGAGACCCTGATCGTCCCGGCACCTGCATCGATCGCATTCTCACAAAGTTCTTTTACCACTGAGGCTGGCCGCTCCACCACTTCGCCAGCCGCTATCCTGGTGACCGTACTCTCATCAAGTACCCTGATCCTGCTCCCCTTGCTGCTCGTCAACGCTTACTCACCCCTGTTGCCCCCTGCCCGTTTCTTCAGTTCATAAAGAGTCTGGAGTGCTTCAAGGGGGGATAGACGGTCCGGGTCTAGTTTATTGAGGTCGCTTATGACCGGATGTTCCACGAGAGGGGGTGCATCGACGAGGAGCATCTGGGTATACCGCTGTACTCTTGGTCCCCCTGTCCCTTCACCACGC
>CAZRAQ010000034.1:0-20583 GCA_964598015.1 uncultured Methanoregula sp.
GTTCCCGGTGAGGCTCAGGTCATCATGGATGGTATCTACCGTGGCAATACCCCCTTGATTGTCCCGGTTTCAATACAAGAGAGCAACTCCCATACAATCACTGTCTCAAAACAGGGATATCTTCTCTGGACGAGGACGTATACCGTGAACCCTGCCCCAGGTGAGACGATCTCTGTCAGTGCTGTCCTTGAACCCAGCGCGGAACTTGGCACTCTGATCGTCACCTCCTCTCCCGTAGGTGCCATGGTGACCGTAGATGGAAGCATGGGGCAGCAGGCTCCGTGGACCTATGAATCTATCCCTGCCGGGAGTCATGTGGTGCGTGCATTCCTGTCCGGATACCAGCCCTATCTCACCATGGTAAATGTTCCCCCGGGCGGGACTATTACGGTCAATGCCCCCCTGACGCCACTCTCCCGGGTTGGAGCCCTCCAGGTAAAGAGTTCCCCGGGAGGCGCAGATATTTACGTGGACGGATTTTACAGTGGTTCAACGGCCACCACGGTCGGGAACCTGGCTGCCGGTTCACATTTTGTAACCCTCCGGCTGGCTGGATACAAAGAGTGGCTCGGAACGATTGAGGTTCCCGAAAATTCTCTTGCATATATTGACGCCCCGCTTGAGGTGGCAACCGCGGCAACAACGGGAGATATTCTGGTATTTTCTGACCCCCCTGGCGCATCAGTGTTCCATGACGGAGTATACCAGGGAACAACTCAGTCTGGTGACGCAATGGACCTCACCGGCATACTGCCGGGATCACACACCCTCATCTTTCAACTCCAGGGCTATCAGGATTACACCAGTCCGGTTGAGGTTCAGGCGGGAGCAGTGAGCAGGGTAAATGCCGTTCTCATTCCAGCAAAAAATCCCCCTCAAAGCGGGACCCTCCTCGTCAGTTCAAATCCCCAGGGAGCGAATATCTTTCTTGATAACGCGTGCGTGGGCATCACCCCTCTGACAATTCCTTCGGTGAATGCCGGGAACCATACGCTGCTTCTCATACTTCCAGGGTATGTCGATTACTCTACTCTGCTCACCATCTCTCCCGGCCAGGCAGTCCAGGTGCAGGCGGCTCTCGCACCAGTAGCTGCCCCTACCACGACCGGTATGGATATCCTTCCCTTGGCCGCTGGAGCATTGGCCGTAGTTCTGTTGTTACGGAAAAAATAATACATTATTTTCATTCGAACTGCCCTTTGGCATTTTATTCTCATGATTGTGCCACAGCAATCGATTTTTTTGGCTCTTCGCCCTTTGCTGCGGGTACGATTGATGAACCGGATACATTTTTTTGGGGATGACTCCCCCCTCATAACCCCCACTTCGCCATACACCCTGCCGTTCTCTAAGGAGGCCCCTGCGGCTTTCCCGTGAAGAAATTGGTATATCAGATCACATCCTCAATGCTGTCTCCCGTCATAAAACAGCGAGGAGGCAGTTTTTAGGTTGTCATTCGCATATACCCGAAAAAAAGGAATTGCTCGGAAACAGGGAAGGTCTTCATTTCTCTCAGTTTAAAAAAAATATGACACGGGAACTATCCGAAAATACCCTCATGCTCCGGAAGGCTGAACCAGGCGGAGTGCCATGATTATACGATCCTCCCCGTCGCCAAAATATCCTTTTTGGAATGCAACAGCCTCGAATCCGAATCTCCTGTAGAGGGCCTGTGCACCAGTATTTCCGGGTGCTACAGAGAGCTGAACGATCGAGATTCCTCTCCGTGAAAATTTTTCCAGAAGGGCAAGGAGGAGATCTGAACCGATATGTTTCCTTCTGAACGGCTGAGAAACCCGGAGCCGGATAATCCATGCTTCGCAGGAACTGCCCTCCGGGACCGCACCGATACAATACCCGGCAGGTTCACCATGCTCAATCGCAACAAGGAATGTCCCTTTGTAAAGAACCGATGCCTGACGGATGAAAACAGAAGCAGGATATTCTGCCCCTCGCTCCCCGCGTTCAAGGATGCAGGTCCCGGGAAAGTCCTCTTCCCGAAACGTCCTGATGCGGTCGTTCATCGATCAGTTCTCTCGTTCGACGGCCCATGCTCTCCGGGGACCCAGCGGGATCCCTCGGGGGTCTGCTCTTTTTTCCAGATTGGAACGCTCTCTTTGATCCTGTCGATGACAAACTCGCAGGCCTGGAAGGCTGATTTTCTATGGGATGCCCCGACAACTATCAGTACGATATGATCCCCGATCGCCAGTTTTCCTGTGCGGTGAATGATATCAACCGAATTGATTGCGTACCTGGACATAGCTTCATCCCGGATGATGGCCAGTTCCTGGAGCGCCACATCTCTGTACGATTCAAGCTCCATTGCGGTTATACCGTCATCCCTCACAATTCCTGTGAAAGAGACGATCCCTCCATTCTCACGAGACCGGGCAGCGTCGATACAGGCACCCGGATCAAAGTCATCCTCGGTTATCGCAATCATTGTCATATCCCCGCGTACCCATTTTTTAGTACCGTGCAAGTATTTCACATCTTTCCCATTTCATGCGGGGCTGGCCATAGGAAATCAGACAGTTTCTTTAATACATTGGCAGCGCGTCAGGGAAACGTTCAAATGCCGGAAAACTACCCTGATTTTTCAGGGAGAACTCCCCCATACACGAGACCCGCACAAATTGCTGTTTGGTCAATGATCTGCGGGATGTCACCTTAAAAGCCCGTTTCTGGCTATCTGTAAAAATCCGCTTCTCCCCAGAGATCTGCTCATAATCCTGCCCCTCCAGACCAGACCGGGAATAGCCACTCACTTCAGATTACTCTTGAGACGCTGGAGAAATCGTCTGAGTCGCGGTACATTCTGCTCATAATGAATGGCAAGTGACGGGAGAAGATAGGGAATATATCTCGGCGCAACCAGGGCTCCCATAAGGCCCTTTCCCATGAAGCTTTTTTCTCTCCCGATCACAAAATTCCGGTGCTGAATGACCGCGTCTAAAAATTCATCCACGGTGTCAGCTACCGCACAGGTCAGAACAAGCCCATAATCCTGCAGCAGATGGGCATCCGTCCCACCGGTGAATCCACGGTGATACATCTCTGCCATCCGCACGGCCTTCATATTTTCTGATCGTGGCATCCCTCCGCTTATCACCTCAATGGCATCAAAACGGGAGATCAACTCCTCCGGCAGATAGTCCCGTTCCACACATCGCCCGATACCTTTGTTGAACAAGAGATATCCATACGGATGTGCAGCACTGCAAACACAGGCATACCCTGCTGCGCTCTCCAGGATATCGGAAGTAGAGGCCCGGATAGCCAGATACGGGCTATTCTGCTTTTTCTTCTCGATTGAAGTCCTGTAAAAATCTGTCAGATCTCCCGCTTGGTAAAAATAGATAAGAATATGCGGGCCGTCCAGAGCACTCACTTCAATGCCTGGAATGACCAGGGCGGTCTTCGCATTGGATATTGCCTCAATGCTACCACTCACCTGATTGTGATCAGTGATAGCAACCCCTATGTGGTTTTTCTCGACATATCGGAGCGCATCAGCAACACTGACGGGTGCGTCGGAATGATTGGTATGGCAGTGCATATCAACACGACAGACGCCTTCCATGGAAAAATCGGATAAAGAAGGAGTTTCAAACCGTATTCTCTCCTTTCGCCAGATCTGCTCCATGGTTCAACCCCTCACTTCCTGCTTTGTTGTTTTAGGCGGAATATACTTCCTCTCATCCTTTTTTGGTTCTCCGCGCTCTGGTGTGGGGAAGATTGATGAGCCAGATACCTTTTATTGGGGGTGACTCCCCCTGCACACCCCACGGTACTGGTTCTCTGAACCGTTGCGATACATGCCGCCTCATTCAAAAAGACGCCCCGGGAACATTTCAATGATGGAATTGGTCGCTCAGATAACACGCCCGGTTTTCTTCTCTCCTGTAGTCTCTCCTCCTGCAAAACAGCGGGGTGGCTCATTCTCAGATCAGGGGGCTGGCTGCTGCTGACTGATACAGTGGAGAGTTCCGAGCCCGTGGATCATTGCCCTGCAATCAATGCCAATCACCTGTCTTCCAGGAAATGCCCTCCCGATGATAGCCGCAGCAGCCCTATCGTAAGAATGCTCGAATGTGGGAAAGAGGACAAGACGGTTCGTTATCAGGAAGTTGACATAGCTGGCAGGGAGCCGGTTCTCATCCCGGCCGGCTGCAGGCATTGGGATTGGGATCACGGTGAAAGGTTTTCCCTCCTGATCGACAGATCTTTTCAGAATCTGGTAGTTTTCAAGCAAGGGAGCATAATTCTCATCACCCTGATCCGTTTCAACTGCACAGAGTATTGTTGTCTCGTTGACGAACCGGGCGATATCGTCGACATGACCATCCGTATCATCCCCTGCAATCCCCTCATTTAACCAGACTACATTGCTGCACCCGAGATATTCGTTCAGATACCATTCGATACCGGGCCGGTCCAGATTGGGATTGCGGTTCGGATTCAGGAGACACTGTTTCGTAGTAAGCACAGTACCGCATCCGTTCACATCGATTGACCCTCCTTCCAGAACAACGTCTGGAACAAAGCGGGGTATGTTGATCTCCTGATTTATCAGCGTGGGAATGGTATCATCACACAGGAGATGCGGGTATTTATTCCCCCATGCATTGAAGGTCCAGTCGACCATAGAGAGCAGATGGTCTTGACGGTGAGTGATAAAACTCGGGCCGTAATCCCTGAACCATACATCAGCATAATCGATGAAGTGAAATTCCAGATTATTCCATTGGATTTTCCTGTCCCGGACACGATCTTTCACGTATTCTGCGATCAATCCATCACGGACGAGCAGGTGAATTTTTTCATAGGGGGAGACGGACTGTATCATCTGCATATATGCATCTTCAACAGAGGGGAGGTCTGGGAAGGTATCCTCATCCTCAGGCCAGGAGATCCAGATCCCCTCCTGCTGCTCCCATTCTGCGGGCATCCGGAAGCCCAGAGAGCGGGGAGTAGCATCAGAAGGACCGTAGCATGCAGGCACGACCAGTTCACTCCTGCCAGATGAGCGGGCTGTAAGTGTCTGGTCTCCGGTTCCTAAATAATCCCCAGCCTTCACGAACCATCTCATTCCTGTCGAGCGAAATATCAGCGACGATCACTTCATCTCGAGTGCTGCTGCCCCTCACAATCACGTTCCCGAATGAATCCGAAATAAACGAACTCCCCCAGAATGTCAAATCTTCTTCGGTTCCGCACCGGTTGACCGCGGCCACATGGATACCATTTGCTATGGCATGGCCGCGCTGGACTGTCTCCCACGCATCCCGCCAATCTCCCTCCTCAGGCTCCTCCATGCCTCGTATCCAGCCGATGGCAGTCGGATAAAAGAGAATTTCTGCCCCCATGAGGGCAACGGCACGTGCAGCTTCAGGGAACCACTGGTCGTAGCAGATCAGGACCCCTATCTTCACCGACCCGCAGGAAAACACCCGGTAATTATTTCCTTTTGAGAAGTAATTTTGTTCGTAGAAGAGCGGATCATGAGGCACATGCACTTTCCTGTAAGGAAAAAGGATTCTCCCTGTAGTGTCAATCACGGCTGCTGCATTGTAATATTTGCCGTCTGAACCCTTCTCATAGACTGGCACGATGACAGACACGTCATGACTTCTGGCAAATACCGCGAATTCCTGCGTGGATTCTCCAGGAATACACTCTGCATACGAGGTTGCGTCCCTGCATTCATGCTGGGGAAAATACGGGGTTCTGAAGAGCTCCTGGAGACAGATAATCCGGGCACCCTGATGAGCTGCTACCCGTGCAAGTTCGAGTGAATGGACGAGATTCTCGGTCAGATCTTCGGATACCTCGTTCTGGATTAGGCCAATCCTCACAGTCCTTTGTGCCATGGTTCCCAATGGTTTTGTGAGCATGTACCATTTAAATATGCCCGGAACCTGCGACCTGCAGGGATGATTGCTCCTTCAGGTTTTACCAAATTCAGGTTATACCAAAAAATCGGAATCGTTTCTTCCTATCAATACCCCTGAGGCTGTGTGGCGGATAATTGCTGAATAGAACTGTTCTTCTGGATCTACCGCAAGGCTCTGTGTATCGCCTTGAAAGCCAATGATCAGGAAAAGCTATCTTTCACTCATTCAATTTCATCGGATCTTTTTCAAGAGTGTTTTTCGATAGTATACTTCTTCTCACCAGATATTTTGTATGAGCGACAGATCCTGGGAAGAAAATCTTATCATACGGGAATGATGACGAGTACACATGGAAGAGGGTTTATTCAACAGAAAGTCCGCACTGATTCTAATCGGCGCAGTGCTCCTCTGCAATTGTGCCGGCCTCCTCGGTGCACTGGTGACCAGTACCGGGCCCGGTTCCTGGTATGAAACCCTGGTAAAACCCAGTTTCAATCCGCCTTCATGGCTTTTTGGGCCGGTATGGACCCTTCTGTATATCCTGATGGGCATATCCCTGTATCTGGTGATAATGGAAGGAAGGAAGGGCCGTGATGTTCGTATCCCCCTCGTTCTCTTTGCCATTCAGCTGGTCCTGAATACCCTCTGGTCATTTGCCTTCTTTGCAATGGAATCTCCTCTCACCGGGCTCATGGTCATACTCTCTCTCTGGATCTTTATCGTGGCGACCATGGTTGCGTTCTTCCCGGTGCGGAAGGCGGCTACCTGGCTGCTTGTCCCATACCTCTTCTGGGTGTCGTTTGCTACTGTGCTCAATTATTCACTCTACATCCTCAACAGGTAATTTTTTCCCTCCTCCCTGTTGTGTGCGGGGAGAACAAAACCGGGTTTGTCACCTGCATACCTATTCTGTCAATAAAACCGCCGCCAGGGCGTCCTCTGTCATCGGCAACGTGCATCGCGTGTGTGGCTATGGGGCGGGTCATGGCACCCTCAATACAATTGGAATTCAAATCAGAAAAGAGAGAGAAGATTGATATGCCTTCCTGACTTTGTGTCCGAAAAAAGCTCCCGTGTTCTCACCTGTTCTTCTTTTTCGGGTAACCCCTCACTGCCAGATCCTTTTGTATCTCTTCAAGGACGACTGGATCATCGATCGTTGCCGGCACCCGGTATTCTGTGCCATCGGCTATCTTTTTCATGGTTCCACGAAGGATCTTTCCTGACCGTGTTTTCGGGAGTCTCCGCACGACCAGGGCAATTTTGAATGATGCGATGGGTCCTATCCGCTCTCTTACCCGCATGACCAGTTCCTGCTCGATATCCCGGGAGTCCCGGACCACTCCTGCCTTGAGGACGACAAACCCGATTGGTATCTCCCCTTTGATATCGTCTGCAACTCCGGTCACCGCACATTCGGCGACGTCCGGGTGCGATGCAAGCACCTCCTCCATGGCACCGGTCGAGAGCCGGTGTCCTGCTGTATTGATTATGTCATCAGTCCGACCCATAATCCAGAGATACCCCTCGCTATCGATGAAACCTGCATCCCCCGTAAGGTAATACCCAGGATATTCTGACAGATAAGTCCTGAAAAAATCCAGATCATTGTTCCACAGAGTGGTGAGACAGCCGGGAGGGAGTGGCAGTCGTATTGCAATATTCCCGTTCTGGGACGGGGGAAGTTCTTCTCCGTGATCGTCAAGCACCCGGACATCGTAACCGGGCACCGGCTTTGTGCACGAGCCTGGCTTGATCGGAAGGAGGCCCAGGCCAGCGGCATTGGCACCAATAGCCCAGCCGGTTTCCGTCTGCCACCAGTGATCAATCACCGGGATATTCAGTCTTTCTTCAGCCCATCGAAGCGTGTCCGGATCACACCGCTCGCCGGCAAGAAAGAGCATCCGGAACCTGGACAGGTCGTATTTTTTGACATAGTTCCCTTCCGGGTCCTCCCGCCTGATGGCACGAAATGCAGTCGGTGCAGTGAAGAGCACATCCACGTTATGTTCGGCAATCACCCTCCAGAAGGCTCCGGGATCGGGAGTCCCCACTGATTTGCCTTCGTACAGAATTGTCGTACACCCGTATGCGAGGGGAGCATAGACAATATAGGAGTGACCAACCACCCACCCGACATCAGAAGCAGCCCAGAAGACTTCCCCCGGTTTCATCCCGTAAATACCTTTCATGCTCCACTGCAATGCGACAAGATGCCCGCCGTTATCCCTGACCACCCCCTTCGGGACCCCGGTGGTTCCGGATGTATAGAGGATGTAGAGGGGATCTGTCGCTTTGCAGGGAACGTTCGGGACCATGGGAGCGTTCATCAGCTGGTCCCATGAAATATCACGCCCTTCGATTAGGGTTGCCCACGCCTCGGGCCGTTGACATATCACGCAGGGTATCGGCCCTATCCCCGCGAGGAGAATTGCTTCGTCAAGAAGCGGTTTGTAGGGAATTATTCTCCTGATCTCTATTCCGCATGAAGCAGCTATCACCATCTTTGGCTGCGCATCTCTTATTCGTGCGGCCAGTTCCCGCGAAGCAAAACCCCCAAAAACGACAGAGTGGATCGCTCCGATCCGGGCACATGCGAGCATGGCAATAACCGTTTCAGGGATCATGGGCATATAAATGACCACCCGGTCCCCCTTCTTCACCCCCTGTTCAGTGAGTCCGCCTGCGCATGTTGCAACAAGATCCCTGAGTTCCCGGTAACTGAATCTGCGGATGGTGGAGGTGACAGGGCTGTCATAGATAAGAGCGGTTTGATCCCCGTCTCCTCTTTCAATATGGCGATCAAGGCAATTGTAGCAGGTGTTCAGGATACCCCCCTCAAACCATGTGTAATACGGGCCGTTGGCGTTCTTAAGAACCTTATTCCAATGCTTTTCCCAGATTATTTCATCTGCAGCATGCTCCCAGAATTTCTCCGGATCTTCTATTGATTGCCGGTATACCTCATCATAGCTCGAGATGGTAATAGCGCTTCACCCTGACAAATTGTAGCAGGGCAGATATTTCTTCCGACGATTAAAATACTTTTTCTTCATAAAAGACCTGCAGAATTCGATCAGTATTGGCACTTCCGGGAGCCCATGATGGCGACTCCGGACAATACTTATCCGGGGGGAATTCCTACCTTATCTGATGGAAATCATCACGGTGCTTCTTATCGCCTTTGCCCTGGCGATGGACTGTTTTGCCGTCTCACTGGCTGCGGGAACCGTGACAAAAGAGCGGAGACTTTTTACTTCTGTGGCAATGGGGATGTTCTTCGGCTTTTTCCAGATGGTTATGGCACTCCTGGGATGGGCCGCAGGCAGCTCTATTGCATCGATAATAGGATTCGTCGACCACTGGATTGCTTTTATTCTCCTTGTTCTTATTGGGGGGAAAATGATATATGAAGGGTTCAGGGGTGAAGAGGCCGCTCCAAGGAATTACCTCAACGTCACCACCCTGGTCATTCTCTCGCTTGCAACAAGTATGGATGCATTTGGTGTTGGTTTGTCGCTCGCTCTGCTTTCAACCAGCATTGCAGCGGCCGCCGTCATTATCGGCATCATCAGCTTCATTTTCTCTTTTATCGGAGTTATGCTGGGTTCCCGCCTTGCAGCACAGTTTGGGCAGCCCGTTGAGGTCGCCGGGGGAATCGTGCTGGTCCTCATCGGGGTCCGCATTCTCATCGAACATCTTGGTCTCTGATTTGTAGGTATTTTCCTATCATAGGGATTTTTCCCCCCCCCAGGGATTTTTCGCATTACAAAAAGGTAGATATCAAAGGACGTTGAAGGGCTTACTGGAACCAGGATGGATTCACGGGATGTTTTTCTTGTTGCCGCTCTTCTCAGTGCAGGTGCATTTACCCGGTTCATCCTTGTATTATTCGGAGAACAGGTAACCCCCAATGTAATGGTTGCTTTTTACAGCATTGCGATAATGGTTATCCTGCCATCGTTTGGTGAAGCGATTGGGATCGGACTGGTGGGTGGGGGTATTACCGCACTCATCAGCCAGTCACTCATTAACCCCGCGTTTTTATTGTCAGAACCACTGGGTGCAGCGGTCTGCTTCACGGTATTCACGATCCTACGCTATCATAAGAGGATAGCACCTTATGCTGCAGCATTGACAGCGACGATCGCGAGTGGGGCAGTATATACGGCTCTTGCAGTATCATTTGCCAGCACCCGTGTTTCAGCTGCATATGAATATCCTGGCAATTACGTGGCTTTGATGGCACTGGTCGTAATGGTAACCGCACTCATGAATGCCTTGATTGCAGGCGTCGTCTATCCGGTTCTTGTACATTTCCGGAAGAGGACTCCCCCATGAGGAACAAGTTTTTAGGGCAGGATTCATGAATAAGCATAGGGGAGGGGACCAATGTGGAGGACATCTATCATAGAATCTACGAAAAGCTGAACCGGATTGGAGTGTTTGAGATACGTCAGTATGCGATCATCGAAAAGCCGCCGTTTGTGCCGCTCTGCATAGACCGGATTGGCAAAGACAGCTATGCCCTTTCACGGAACAGTAGTATTGAGGGTTCCCTTGTCGCCGACCCTGATGTGGAGATAAAAATAGACCATGCGGGGAAGGTCGCTGAACCGATAGCATTCCAGGACAGGTCGGTACGAAAAGTCGTTTACCCTGAGCCAGGAAAAGTGAACCTGAAGATAAAAAATGAACTCGCCACTTTCTTAGACCGGTGGCTTGAAGAACTCCTGTCCCAGGGATTCATTTATCGCCAGTAGCTATTGGAACTATCCAAACACATTCTCCTATGTTATGCAGCCTGTATCAATATCCTGCAGCCTGTATCAATTCTCTATTCATTGAACACTTTCATACTCTGATTTAAAATCCGTACCGCAGGAACCAAAGAAGGATATTCCCGCAGTGATCCTATCCGGAAAAATCCAAAAGATTTAATAATCATTCCCTGCTATTCTATATCAGGTGTATTAGTGTCCAACTAAGTCACCGAGTAAACGTTCAATCCATTGGTCCACGTCCTGTCTGGAAACAGACAGGGCCAAGACCTCCTGATGATGCCACCTTCAAAAGCCAATAATGGAGTAAAGGCTCTCTTTTCTTCTCTCAACGGTTCACACACTAGGTCAAGCCCTGTATCTGTCCCGGCAGAACCAGAACTCAACAAGGCTCCTGGGAAATGATCTGAAACGGAGATGAGACTTGGTCGTTACATTCCCCCCAAATGAAGCTCGCACATGCGATGTTCACGCTAACCGCCAATGACCATCGCGGTCGTATAGTAAGCATGAAAATAGCGGGGTCATTTTCAATGGACCCGCCAATGATCGCCTTGCGGTCATGCATAAAGTATGAGAGTGGCGGAGCTATTTTGGCATGAAAACCGCATACGCGGTTTTCATCAGGGAGGCATGTGACCAAGAGGTTTCATATGTGTTTCATTTGTAAAAGGCCCGGTTTGCATGGAGTCAGCCGTTTTCCATCGCAATGCCAACCGTCGAATAGCAATCTTTATTTTTGTTTCACTCCAACTGTCATGCTATAACATGGCAAGGGTAAGTGGGAGTACCATGAAAAAGACGTTTGGGTTTATTCTGATTGTTTTCATCAGCCTTCTGCTGGTTGCAGGATGCACGCAACAACAAACAACGGATAAGGAGCTGAAGATCGGTGTAGTTGCATCGATGACCGGTTCGGCAAGCACCACCGGAAAAGATGTCTGGCAGTCAGCACAGCTTGCCGCTGACGAGATCAATGCCCAAGGCGGGGTCTATGTCAAAGACCTGAATAAAACAGTACTCATCCGTCTGTACCAGGGTGATGATGAATCCACCCGGGAAGGGGGACAAAAAGCAGTATCCAAGTTGATCACCCAGGACAAGGTGGATATTCTTGTCGGTGGCTTTTCAAGTGCTGTTGTCTCGGCACACCAGTCCATAGTCGCCGACAACAAGGTGCCGTACCTCATAACCGGGGCATCGAGCCCGGTGGTCACCCAGAGGACCGATGTCGATACATCCTACATGTTCCACCATGCACCAACTACTGATGACTCGGGGACTCAGACCACTCTCTTCATTGACGATACGATCAGGCCGGCAATCAACGCCAAGTTCGGGTTCCCTGCAGATCGCCCGTTGCGGCTCGCCGTCCTCTATCAGGACAGTCCCTATGGGAAAGGGCATCAGACGGCAATCAAGAACACCATAGCCAACAACAGCCTGAAAATCGATGTCATCGCTGAAGAGACTTTCAAGATGGGAGAGAGTGATTACCGGACCGTGCTCACCAGTATCAAGAATACCAATCCCGATGTCGTGTATGTGGTAGCGTTCCTGAACGAACAGATCCCAATCGAGACTCAGGCACGGCGGGATGTGGGGCTGAACAAGATCTTCATCGCGATTGAACCGAATGATGATCCTGATTTCTATTCCGGCGTAGGGACCTACGGGGATTATTCCATTATCCAGAGCCGGTTCTCACCCTACACGGTTCCAAAGGGGCCGACAGAGGCTGCATATTACAAGTTTGTGAATGATTTCGATAAGAAATACGGCGGTTTCCCCGGAATGATGGGTGTCGCTACCTATGAGGGGGTCTATATCGCTGCCCAGGCGGTTGAGAATGGAGGGACCCTCAACAAGACCGGTATACGGGATGCACTTGCAGATATCCAGATGCCCCAGATGGTGGAGAATATGAAGGACCAGACCATCAGCTTCTCCCCGGATTACCGGGAGAGCAAGTTCGACCTCACCATGGAACAGCTCCACTGGGATGGATCGGTCAATGAGACCCGGCCGAAAATAGTCTGGCCGGTCAACCTGAAAGAGACCAGTTTTGTCCTCCCCGATTGGTTCGAACCGGGCCATGAATAAACGATCTCTCTTTTTCGAATCAGGGGGGAAGGTCCGACCATGGTGGTAAGCAGCGATTTGATAATCCAGGTCATGATCTGGGGGCTGTATGCAGGGTGCATCTATATCCTTCTGGCAACAGGACTGAACCTCATCTTTGGCGTGATGAAAGTGGTGAACTTCGCCCATGGCGAACTGCTCATGCTCGGTGCCTATATCACCTTCACCTTTTATGCTCTCTCGGGGTTCAACCCATACGTCCTCCTCGCAGCATCGCTGCCGATCCTGATCGCGGTGGGGGTGATCATCGAACGCACGTGTTTCCGCCCGATTCTTGGGACCGGCAAACTGAACGAGATCTTCATCTCCATCGGCCTGATCTATATTATCCAGAATGCAGCGGCAATGATATGGACGGATGAATGGCAGACCATACAAAGTCCTTTCGCACAGATAACCGTCAAAATTTTCGGGGTAAACCTGCCTCTTGACTACATTATCATCGTTATCATCACCGTGGCAATCCTCACCAGCCTCTTCATATTCCTGCAGAGGACCCGGATTGGAAAGGCGATGAGGGCTACCAGTCAGAACCGGAAAGGGGCGATGCTGATGGGCATCAATGTGGAGCGGATGGACATGCTCGCATTCGGCATAGGGGCCGGCCTTGCCGGTGCAGCAGGCACACTCTGGGTGGTGAGCGGACAGGTCTTTAACCCGTACATGGGCTCGCTCCCCTCAGTAAAAGCCTTTGCCATCGTCATTATCGGCGGGCTGGGGAGCATCCCCGGTGCAATTGTCGGGGGGCTCATCTATGGGCTCGCAGAGAACTTCGCAATCCTCACCCTTGGAGGAGCATGGAAGGATGCCATCTCCTTCATCATCCTGATCCTGGTGCTGATCGTGAAGCCTACCGGTCTCTTTGGGGAGTCGGCAGAATGATTGACATGGACAAGACCCTGGGCATCGGGTCGAAAAAAGCCAGGTCTTATGGCATCATTCTCCTCCTCCTCATCGCTGCAGTCATACCCTGGTTATTCGGGTTGAACCTGTACATACTGACGCTTCTCGTACTGATGGTCATCTTCATCATCTATGCCTCATCGTGGAACTTTCTCACCTATACCGGCCAGGGGTCGCTTGGTCATGCTGCCTTCTTCGGGCTTGGAGGATATGCCTCTGCTATCATTGCATCCTCGAGCGGCCTCTCTCCCTATATCACGATCTTTTTTGGCGGTGCTGCGGCGGCGCTCGTAGGGCTCTTCATCGGCGTAATCTGTGTCAGGCTGAAGGAGTGGTTCCTTGCAATGGTGACCTTCGGGTTTGCCATTATCATCCAGACCCTGATGGTGAGCCAGTTTGCAGGATTGAGCGGGGGCTGGGACGGGATTGCTGCCCCTCGTCTCATTCCCACGACCGTCCCAAACTACCAGCTGATCGAGTACTACTCAATTGTCCTCATCGCAGTCTTCGTTATCCTGCTCTTCTATTTCATTCTCAAATCCAAGATAGGCCTGGCTTTTGCAGCCATCAGGGAGAACGAGGTCGAAGCCAGGGCTGCGGGAATTGATCCGGTCAGGTACCGTCTCTTTGCCTTCCTGGTAAGCGCATACTTCTCTGGCGTTGCAGGTGCCCTGGAGATCCATAACATGGGCTATATTACTCCCGAGATCTTCGGGGTTGATATCTCATTCTGGCCTATCATATACTCCATATCGGGAGGTCTCGGCACACTCGCCGGCCCGATTGTCGGGACAATCGTGATCACCCTCATCTGGGATACTCTACAGTCATTCGGGCTGACGTACCTCAGGTTCGTGATTATCGGGCTCGTCCTGGTCCTCATCATCATCTTCCTGCCAAAAGGCCTGGTCTCCCTGCCCGACAAGATCAAAGGATTCCTCGATAAGAGGAATAAAACATAATTTATTGTTTTTTGAAGAAAATGTGAAAAAAAGAGTATTCTCCATTTTAAAAATACTGATAACAAAATGCTCTTCGCTCTCTGGTGTGAGGAAGATAGATGAACCGGATACCTTTTGTTGGGGATGACTACCCCCTCATGTCCCCGCTGCGCAGGTTTTTCTGAACCGATGCGACACACGCCGCCACCTCCAAAAGGATGCCTCTGCGGCAGCTTTTTGTGGCTGCAGTGGTAAGCAGGGAAAAACCCCGTTTCAGCTCCCCATACAAAATATTGAGGAGGTAAAAAAGGCGCAAAGTCTCAGGACTTGGCACCAGAACATTGAAAATTTTGCAGTTAAAACTCAATTTCCAGTTGCTCGCTCTATCTTTTGAAGTTTGAAAAGTTTTAATGACAAACTGGAAGAGACAATGCTATCGGGCAGTTGCATTCTCTGACCGGGGAGGAGGGCGGGATTGCCCGACAGTCAGGGTTATGGATGGCGGTGAAAACTTCGGTCCGGTCTGAGACGGGCGCATCTTCAACTGGCCCTGATCAGGTACCAAGGTACGATGCCTGGACCTGGTCGTCATCGATGAGGTCTGCAGAGGTCCCTTCCCTGACAACCCTGCCATTCTCAAGGATGTAGCCGCGGTGTGACATTGCGAGCGCATGCTGGACATTCTGCTCGACGAGCAGGATGGAGAGTCCTTCCTTGTTCAGCTTCGTTATTGCATCCAGCACCGAACTCACGATAAGAGGCGAAAGCCCGAGTGATGGTTCGTCAAGCACGATCATGGTTGGTTTGTTCATGAGTGCACGAGCAATCGCGAGCATCTGTTGTTCCCCTCCCGAAAGGGTTCCTGCCAGTTGTCCTTTTCGTTCCTCGAGGATAGGAAAGAGATCAAAGATTCCCTCAACCGGCACCTCCTCACCGGTATGGGTAAATCCGCCAAGCTCCAGGTTTTCCTCGACACTCATCTTGGGGAAGAGTTCCCGCTTTTCCGGGACCAGTGACAGTCCGCGTTTGACCACCTCGTATGCCGGAAGCCCGGTGATCTCCGCCCCTTTAAAAAATACCTGCCCTTTCCGTTCCCGGGTCAATCCAAAGACACTCTGGACCAGCGTCGTTTTGCCGGCCCCATTAGCGCCGAGAAGCGTGACAATCTCACCCGCATTGACGAAGATTGATACATCCCAGAGCACCTTGAGGCCGGAATACGATACGGATAGCTGCCGGACCTCAAGCAGCGGAGAAATTGCCCCGGTCATATATATCGTTCGCCCAGGTATGAATCGATTACCCGCTGGTTCCGCACCACTTCTTCCGGAGTTCCTTCAGCTATCTTTTCCCCCCGGTCAAGTACGACCATCCGGTCCGAGACCCCCAGGATCACCCGCATGACATGCTCAATCATGACAATGGAGATGCCTTTGTCACGGATAGATTTTATGAGAGCTACCGCCTCGGCGCTTTCATTCGGGTTGAGGCCGGTCATCAGTTCATCGAGCAGAATTATTTTGGGACGGGAAGCCAGTGCCCGGGCCAGCTGAGTCCTCCGAAGCTCGATCACGTTCAGGCTGGAGAGCTGCATATCGATCTTTTCAAGAGGAAACCCTATACGACCGAGCAGTTCTTCTGATTCTGCAGCGGCCTCACTCATGCTCGCGTGGTGTCCATTGCCAAAAAGGGATCCGATCATGACGCTCTCCCTGGCAGTAAGACCGGGGAAGGAGAGCGTATGCTGGAATGTTTTTGCGATACCCTTCCTACAGATCCTGTCCATAGAGAGTCGTGAAATATCTTCGCCACGGTACTGGATAGTACCGCTGTCAGGCCGGTATAATCCCGAGATGAGATTCAGGAGGGTGGTTTTTCCTGCTCCGTTTGGTCCGACAAGGCCGAGAATCTCCCCCTCAACTACCCTCAGATCGACACCGTTGACGGCAACCAGTCCTCCAAATTTTTTCGAAACTCCGTGTAACTCAAGCACCGTCTACACCCGGCAATGAAATAATCATGCTATATGTTAGCAAATAACATTATAAAAGAGTATTCTTCGTTTCCGCGAGAGACAAAATGCAGGAAAGATCCTCACTCTGACTCCTGGGATATGAAAGGAATGTATATCATATCTGGTACCCCCATGCACATGAGGGAGCGTATCCATCCCGGGTATCCGGCTGATCTGATCTCCCATTCGTACTAAGATCTCCCATTCAAAAAAGAACCGAAAACACCTCGCTGGAATACCCTGGAATGAATGAATACACCACCCCCTTAAGGAAGAGTCTCAGAGGGACTTCGATGCATTCCTCGATACCCATCAGGATGGAGGATGATGTGCTCACATGACTGAAGATATCCAGGATCTGATCGACAAAATACATCAGGATGGCATTAAAGCTGCAGAACGAAAGGCCCAGGTTATCGAGGATGAGGCAAGGCAAAGGGCCGATGCAATAGTATCCCAGGCGAAGAGAGATGCCGAAAAGATACTATCTGATGCGAAGGAACGGATCGCACTCGAGGATGAGAGAGAGAGAGCCCTTCTGGCTCAGGCCGGAAGAGACCTGCTCCTGTCTTTAAGAGAAGAGATACATGCCATGTTGGGACAGATCGTGGCCTCTGACATCCGGCAGTCTCTGACACCTGAAACACTCTTCAGGCTCCTGATTGAAATTTTCAGGAATTATGCCACCGAGAGCGGAGGTGAAATGTGGGTTTCACTCAACAAATCGGACAGGGAACTCCTGGAAAGGCATTATCTGCAGAGGTTAAACCAGGAAATGGGGAGAAAAATACTTTTAAAACAGGGGGACGATGTTCACGGGGGTTTTACCATAAGTTATGATAACGGAAAATCCAGGTATGATTTTACCGACAAAGCACTCGCAGACTACATAGGAACCTACCTGAAGCCGAAATTGAACACGATTCTCCAGGGAGCAGTTGAGGAATAGAAAAAATGGCAGATTTTTATCCTTATCTGATTTCGAGTCTGCCCATGCTGCATTTCGGAATGAGGCCACCATTCACGTTTGAGCAGTTTCTTGACAGGTGCCGCCAGTTTGTTCCGGAAAAGGACTTCCAACTATTACGTACGCTTCCTCCCCCGGAAAGGTATCTGGACAGCGGCAAAAGACACGATATCATCCAGAAATGGATTCAACTCGATACTTCACTGAGAATTGAGGTTGTGAAGGTTCGTGCCCATAAAAAACAGGTCGATCCTGCAGTGTATCTGCGTCCCGAAGTGTACAGCTCCCCATCGCTCGCCCAGGAAGTGACTGCAGCGACCATGGGAGTTTCGTTGCTTGAGGTGGAGCAATCTATTGACGAAAGACGCTGGAGAATGCTGGAAGAGCTGGCAACAGGTCATTATTTTGATCTGGACTCGCTGATTATCTATGCCTATAAATTACATATTCTTGTGCGTTGGGAGAATATACGTCAAGCTGAGGGCGCTCTCCTGCTTGAACAGGTGCTACAAAACCAGTAGGGAAGAATGACTGCAGTATCACATGGTCGTATTGTAAAAATCAGCGGCAACATGGCTACTGTCGTCTTCAATGCTCCTGTTATGCAGAACGAGGTTGCCTACATCAGACATGGAGAGGACCGCCTCAAATCTGAAATTATACGTGTGCGCGGAAATCTTGCGGAGATGCAGGTCTATGAGGCTACCGGCGGGCTGAAGATAGGTGACGAGGTTGAATTTACCGGCGAGCTCCTGTCTGTCGAACTTGGACCAGGAATGCTCGGTCAGATATTCGACGGTCTGCAAAATCCTCTACCGGAGATTGCCAGGCAGTGCGGCTTCTTCTTGCAAAGGGGGGTCTACTTTAAAGCACTTTCTGAAAAAGAAGGATGGGATTTCACTCCCCTGGCAAAAGCCGGCGACAAAGTGCGTGCCGGTGATAAGATCGGATTTGTAACGGAAAAAATATTCAAACACTACTGTATGGTCCCCTTCTCCCTGCAGGGTAGTTGTGAAATTGTGTCGATAGAAGACGCCTGCAGGTGCACGATACGCAAGGTTGTCGCTCAGATAAAAGACCCGAATGGCACTATATATCCTGTTTATTTGAGCCAGAACTGGCCGGTGAAGATACCTATCCAGGCATATTCTGAGAGACTAAAACCCCTCGAACCACTCGTTACCAAGATGCGCCTGATTGATTCACTCTTTCCCGTTGCAAAGGGTGGAACATACTGTATTCCTGGTCCTTTTGGAGCTGGAAAAACGGTGCTGCAGCAGCTGATCAGCCGGCATGCCGATGTGGATGTGGTAATTATTGCTGCCTGTGGCGAACGCGCCGGGGAGATTGTTGAAACATTAAAAACATTCCCTGCTCTTGTTGATCCAAGGACAAACCAGCCTTTGAGTGATCGTACCATTATTATCTGCAATACCAGTTCAATGCCAGTAGCAGCGAGGGAATCGAGCGTCTATACTGCGGTGACCATTGCCGAATATTACCGCCAGATGGGTCTTCACGTACTTTTACTTGCAGATTCAACATCCCGCTGGGCCCAGGCCATGCGTGAAATGTCCGGAAGGCTCGAAGAGATCCCTGGTGAAGAAGCGTTCCCCGCATATCTGGAGTCGCGTATCGCATCTTTCTACGAAAGGGCGGGGGTCGTACGTTTACACGATGGTTCCATCGGTTCAGTCACCATTGGCGGAGCAGTCAGCCCTGCAGGGGGTAACTTCGAAGAGCCGGTGACCCAGGCAACATTAAAAGTTGTTGGTGCTTTCCATGGGCTCTCACGGAGTCGTTCCGATGCCCGCAGATACCCTGCAATCGACCCGTTAATCAGCTGGAGCAAATATAAGACGTTCATCAATGAGGCACAGGCAGAGCGGGGTCATGCGATCCTGCGCAAAGGGTTTGATATTGCGCAAATGATGAAAGTAGTCGGAGAAGAAGGAACGTCACTCCCGGATTACGTGGATTACCTCAAGGCAGAATTTTTTGATTTTGTCTACCTCCAACAGAATGCTTTCGACCCGGTGGATGAGGCAACCCCCAAAGAACGGCAGATATATGTGTATAATTTTATTTACGGCATTCTGGAATCGGAATTCATCTTTGAGGATAAAGATGCGGCTTTGCATTTCTTCCAGCAGCTGAGACAACTTTTCCGGGGCTGGAACTCCGTTCCCTGGCAGACCCGTGAGTTCCAGGAGACAGAGAAAGAGATCCGGGCATTGTTACTCCTGCATCAGAGGGAGGGGTAGTATGCAGAAGGTTTACACCCACATAAGCCAGATTATCGGTGATGTCATCACGGTCGAGGCTGAAAATATTGGCATTTCGGAGCTTGCCCAGATAAGTACCCGGCAGGGAACTTCTTTGGCCCAGGTTATCCGGCTCGATGGAAAAAAAGTATTTTTACAAGTATTTGCCGGGAGCCGTGGAATTTCCACGGTTGATGGGGTACGATTCCTGGGTCATCCCATGCGCATAGCTACCGGGCCGCTCCTTCTTGGCCGGGTTTTTAACGGAAGCGGCCGGCCTCTTGATAACGGCCCGGAACTTACCGACCATCTCACAGACATTGGCGGGCCGCCTGTCAACCCGGTACAGCGGATTATCCCAAGCAGGATGATTCGTACCGGCATACCTATGATCGATGTATTCAATTCTCTGGTTGAATCCCAGAAGCTGCCCATATTTTCTATCGCTGGCGAACCATACAACGACCTGTTGGCAAGAATCGGGACCCAGGCAGATATTGATATCATCATCCTGGGAGGCATGGGGTTAAAATACGATGATTATCTCTTCTTCAGAGACACCCTGGAAGAGAACGGCGCACTTTCCCATTCGATAGTGTTCATGCATACTGCAGCCGATCCTGTGGTGGAATGCCTGCTGGTCCCGGATATCAGCCTCGCGGTTGCAGAAA
>CAZRAQ010000035.1:0-20223 GCA_964598015.1 uncultured Methanoregula sp.
TGCGGGACTCTGGATCCCGCGACAGCAGTTCGAATCTGCTCCGGGCTATTCATTTTCCTGTTCTGTACTGGCCATTTGATGGAGCCGGTCATTTGATTTTGTTCCATGTGTTCGATCCGTCTTCCAAGTGCTCCAGAACAAGGTGCTGTGGAACGCTAACCGCAGACCGAGTCGATGGTTCACACCTATAATCTCTGAATCCCTCAGTGTCTTATTCCCTAATTGCAGGAACGCACCTGATTCGTTCTCCATTTTCCAATGAAAACCTCATCAGCTGTTTTCATCTGGGGGGATGTGAAGGCGTGGGCTCATGTGCGTTTCATGCACTAGTGCAGATAAAGGCTGCATGGTCAGGGTAATAGGGGGCAAGCCAGGTGCAGCTTTCCGTGCGGATACCACAGCTGCTCAGTGCATCCCTGACAGCGGTGGCCACATCACCAGGTGATTTGGTAACATCGATACTCCGGGGCTTGAGCATGAACACCATGACGCCGTTCGGACCGAGAAACCGGGTATTTTCATGCAGTATGTTGACCTGGTCCGGCTGGGCCACGTCCTGGTAGATGATGTCGACCTTCTCCACCAGCGGAAGGTATCGTTCAGGCTTTCTTGCATCAGCCATGAGGGGAATGATGTTTTTCCGCGTCTGTGCTACCACCAGGAGATCCTGCATCGGCCTTGGTGCCGGTTCAACGGCATACACCACTTCCACGTAATCAGCAACATGAGAGACGGTAGTCCCGTTTGCAGCACCCAGGTACAGCACCCGGTGGTGTTTTTCAAGTTCTATCCCTTGTCGAAGGTGATAGAGGGCCGCAAACTTGCTCCTCTTCGGGCTCCAGTGCCGGTATTCCTGGATCATCCGTTCCCCGTATACACCCCCCGGCCCCGCTGAAACCAGCTGGTCCCCAATCCATATCATGGAGCCCACCTGGCATGCCGGATTGCATCTTTGGCCTTTGCAAGAAACGCAGGATCAGGTTCTCCCCGGTAATAATCGATCCGTGCAGCAATTGCCAGTTTTGCGGCAAGGACCCGTGCCACCTTTCCCCGCCTCTCCTTACTGGACCCGTGCACCCCGCTGTACTGGTAGACAAGGCCGTGTTTTGGAGGGGGTGACCCGGTGGAAAGGTGAGAGAAAAGAGCGTTTTTTGCACCAAGCACCTGGATCGCACTGCCCGGCATCATGGAGAGATCCCGAATCCCTCCCGCTTCTGCAGCAAGGCGTGCAGCCACCAGGCCTCCTGATAGGGCACTGCAGTTCGGGAGAACCTCGACTGCCTTTGCAGAAACCCTTCTGGCAAGCATCGAGCGGTGGTCTGCAAGCCGGTCTATCTCATCAAGGATCTCGAGAAGGGCCTCACCTGACCCCTCCCTCATCAGGTCACGCAGTTTTCTCCCATGGGGCAGCACTGACTTGCGGCTGAATTCAGGGTTGAGAGCGCGATACCATTCCACCGCCCTTTCAGAGAGGAGATTGATCACAGAATCGATCTGGTCCAGCATTTTTACCATCAAGATCAACTCAGGATGATCCGCCTTCAACTCCTTTTCAAGATGGATCCCTGCCAGATACATTGCGGTCTCATGGAGGAGGTCAAGGTATTCGGACCGGTCCTTGACAAAACCACACCCCACTGCCTGTTCCCATTCCGGCATCTCTGCCGTCCCGTCCCGGGCAAGCTCCTCAACTCTTTCCGCCAGGACTCCGGCAACATGCGGCAGGGGGTGACACGTCCCACCTTCCCTGTCCCCAAACCAGTAGGACTCCATGAAGGAGTATTGTGCTATCCTCAATAATGAGTGTCATTGGCAGATTTGTTGCAGAGCAAAGCACGGGAGGCCCGGTCCGGGAACCGTGAAAATCTCCCGTCAGAAGCCGGAGATCCCAAGAGAGAAAAGGATTACCGGAAGCGTGACGGCTCCCATACAGAATACCTGGGGGATATTCAGCAATTTCGGAACGAGTCCGAGCAGGGTTGCAACAAGAAGAATGAAGAGGCCGAAAATCCCGCAGAACAGGAAACTGAGAAGGGTGATAAACACAATGACCCCAAGAGTGAGCCTGGTCCGGTTGAGGCCCCCGAACCTCCAGGCAACTGAAGCCAGCATAATGGTGAGGAGATAGGCACAGAGTGCTGCACATGCAGCAGCGGCAATGAGCACGATAAGAGGCGGAGGATCGATTGCAGAGAGGGCAACCATGACCCCGTTTCGCGTCCGGGCGAGCGCATAGAATGCCGCGAGACCCGCAACAGCATTCACGGTATTTGCTGCGCTCGTGGCAAAAAGATATCCCCGCCGGTCTTTTTCGTAATCGGCAACAGAAGCGACGACCGTGTTTGCCGTGGCGTTCGAGAGCCCCGGCAGCCATCCTACTACCACGCCAGCGATCGTGCCCGAAAGGGTCCCTTTCAGGATTGTGTGGCGGGGCAGATGAAAATCGTCAAAGTGTTGTTCAGGAACCGGTCCCTTCCCGGATACAAGGAGAATGGATATTCCGAACAACCCTGAGAGAAGAGGCATGAGGAGTCCTGACACTCCGAAAGGGCCGCTGCCGAGAAATGAAAAATGGAAGGTGAAGAGCCCGAGCATCCCGGATACCATGAACACAATCCCCCCATACCAGGGCGATTCGGAGAAAAGGATCAGGTATCCCGCAACTCCGGTGAGAATGAGTGCGACCGCCCAATCCAGGTGCCCCTGAACCGCCGGGGCAAGCAGGAGCAGGGCGAGCGCAACCGGGAGGGCAGCAAGAAATCCTGCAACGCCTCCCAAAGCAGCGATGCGGACGGCTTCTTCCCCTTTCCCTTCGAGACAGAGCGAATGTGAGGGGATAACCGAGAGGGCAGTGTCCGCGTCCGGAATACCAAGGAAGGTGCTTGGGATGATGTCAAGAAAGGTGTGGGTGATCAGGGCGGCAACCATAGCAACGGCAAGCATCTCCGACCCGAATGCAGAGATGAGGAAAAACTGGAGGGTGAGCAGCCCCCCGGCCATGGTATTCACGTGGACACCGGGGATCAGACCACTGACGGTGCCCAGCAGGACTCCGGTCGCCAGCCCTGCGAAGAACCCGATCATTCCCGCCTAGGTTGGGGGGAATCAAGATAAATACATCGCAATAAAGGTACTGATACGAACGGACAGTGCTCTGATGAGGATTGCGGTAACACGGCTCATAGGAAAGGAGAAGGACGATGCGGCACGATGCAGGCAGTTCGGCCATGAATGCTACCCTGTCTCGCCCCTGATGGCAGAGGTGCGGGAGGATCGGGTTGTTTCGTTTGTACAAGCGGTTGAGGCAAACGAATTTGACTGCATCTTTTTCACGAGTGCCTACCCTGCTAAGATTATTGCCCCGCGCCTTTCCCGCTGGCCAAGGGTGATTGCAATAGGGCCCCGTACAGCGATGACACTCGGGCACTTCGGCATAGCAGCGGAGACGCTCCCCAGTTTCTATTCCCGTGACTTTGTCCCCTATCTTGGCGCATGGATTCGGGGAAAGAGGATCGGTATTCCCCGTGCCGAGGTCCCCAATCCGCTTCTGATCGAGAGTATTCGGAATGCGGGAGGTATACCGATAGAGATAGGGGTATATTCCCTGATTCCGACAGGCAACGTCCTGGATCTGAGCAGGGCGGAAGCTATCCTGTTTACCAGTGCCATGTCTTTTTCCACAGCGGTCTACCAGTCTGATGCTCCGCTCTTGAAAATCGCCATCGGTGAATCGACCGGGGCAGTGATGCGGAGCGGCGGGGTCCCCCCTGATGTCACCGGTGATGGATCCCTGGAGGGGGCCCTCAAGGCACTCAATGCCTACTTTGCAGCCAGAAGGGAACTGGCAGGGGACTGATAACACCATGCCCGGCATGGATAAGCCCCGGATTCCACCGTCTCTCTGTGACGGCCTGCTGGTTATCGACAAGCCGCGAGGACCCTCCAGCCACCAGGTAACTGCCTGGGCAGGTGAGATTCTTGGCGCACGGGTGGGCCATGCAGGCACACTCGACCCGGGAGTATCAGGGATACTGACCGTGATGATAGGGAAAGCGGTGCGGCTTGCCCCGCTTCTCCTGTCAGAAGAGAAGGAATATGTCTGTCTCGCTCGTCTCCATGGCGATCCGGCTGCAGGCCGGGTCGAATCTGCCCTTGCGGAATTTACCGGCCGTATCTACCAGCGACCCCCAAGAAAGAGTGCAGTTGCAAGGAACCTCCGGATTCGCATGGTCCATGAGATTGAACTGCTCGATGCTGATGGCCGGCTGCTGCTGATGCGGGTCAGGTGCGATGCCGGGACGTACATCCGCTCCCTCTGCCATCATCTCGGGCTCGTACTGGGCACAGGGGCCCACATGGTGGAACTCAGGCGAACACGCTCAGGGCAGTTCGATGAGAGCCAGTCCTGCACCCTCCAGGATCTCGCAGATGCAGCAGAGGCTGCCCGGCACGGGGATCCCTGCATGCTGCAATCACTGATTCAGTCTCCAAAAAAAGCCCTTGCATCCCTGCCAAAAGTCATACTCAGGGACACCGCGGTGGACGCGGTCTGCCATGGGGCCGTGCTTGCCAGGCAGGGAGTGATCAGCTATGACGAATTCGGCAAAGGGACCGTGGTCGTACTCACCACTTCCAGCGGTGAGCTCGTGGCGTTAGGCCGGCCACTCGTCTCTTCCAAAGAAGCGGGGCCCCTCACGTGCGGGCTTATCATCTCACCTTCCACGGTATTCATGGAACCCGGCACCTACCCCAGGGGCTGGAAAAAAGCTGGCGGTTCCCGCCCTCCAAGAGATACCATTAAAAAAAATACCTGACAATAGTAAGGGTGCATTTCTCTGCTGAGGTAGTCTAGACCGGTAAGGCGCAGGCCTGGAAAGCCTGTGGGGCGTCCAGCCCCTCGGGAGTTCAAATCTCCCCCTCAGCGTCCAACGAAATATTCCTCCATCTTCCTTGGCTTTCCTCCATCTTCCCTGGTTTTGTTGTCTCTGGCCCTGGTTTTGTTATCTCTGGTATTCCTGTTTTTTTCATTGCCTCATCGCTCAAAGCGATTCGCTCTGATGCAAACTGATAGTATGCCTCCACCAGCTCAAAGCCGAGAAAATGCCTTCCTGCCGCCATGCTCTCCACGGCGACCGTGCCGGATCCAAGAAAGGGGTCAAGGACAATATCTCCTGGATTGCTTGAGTAACGGAGTATCTTTCTCACGAGTTCTCCGGGTAGTTTTGTCGGCGTCTTTTTCTTTCCCTTCCAGTACTCCCGGTTGATCACCCAGACATCCTCCGGATAGTGATCCACTTTGTGAAACGTGTAACACCGTGGATTTTTTACGGCAAAGAGGATATGATAATGGCTGGTAACGTATTTTTTCCTTGTGAATACCCCGAACTGGTATTTCCAGATGATGTGATTGACCGTATGAAACCCTGCAGCGTCAAGACCGGATAGCACGTCTTTGAGCCGGTTCCACCCTGAAAAAACGTAGATGCTGCCTGAATCGGAGAGGACCCGGTAGGCCTCGTTCAGCCAGCTGGAGGTAAAACTCCCGTAATCATCAGGGGCGATCTCTGCATATCCTTCAAGGACATTTTCCCCGGTCCGGTTATAATTCTGTTTCTGAGCCTGGAAGTCGATAGCAAACGGGGGGTCGGTCACGACGAGGTCAATGCTGCAGGGGGGGATGAGGGGCATGAGCCTGAGTGCGTCTCCGTGATACACTCGGTCTTTCTCAAACTGGCCGAGGCCGGGTTTCACCAGCTCACACTCCCACGCCCGGGTTTTAGCATTTCGTTCCGGCTTTTCTTCCCATGGCAAACGCCCTGGTATTCACTTCGATAGTTTTTTGCGGGACAAGACGCTGCACCGCAGAAACCAGGGATCCTTCCGCGAGGGGAATATGGTGCGAAGCTGCACCAAGCATGACGACATTGGCTGCGAGAACACTTCCCGCTTCCCGGGCAATCTCTTCTGCATCGATCAGACAGAGACCGAATCGGGAGAGCTTCTTCAGTATATCCTCTTCTGCGGGAACCGCCAGTCCCTGAACGAATACTGACGTTGGAATAACCATCCGTCTTGAGAGCACCATCTTCCCATCCGGTTTCAGAAAGTGGGAGTACCGGAGCCCTTCAAGCAGGTCAAAGCCGATAAGAAGATCAGCGGTTCCTGCTGCGATGAGGGGGCCAAAGGTACCATCGATCCTGACATGGCTTTCCACAGAGCCCCCCCGCTGTGCCATGCCATGGGTCTCGGCCCCGCGTACCGATCTGCCCTCTATCAGGCAGGCTTCGCCAAGGATATTTGAGGCAAGTATGGTTCCCTGTCCTCCAATACCGACGATCATGATATCATACGAGCCTGTCATCGGCCACCCTCCCTTCCGATCGCACCAGAGGGGCATATCTGTGCACAGACGCTGCAACCGCTGCAGAGGTCATTGATCCACGCTTTTTCGTCATGCTGCTCGATTGCCGGGCATCCGAACTTGATGCAGATCCCGCACCCCGTGCAGGTAGCAGGTTCCACCCGGAACCGGCCTCTCTTCAGGCCAGCTCTCCGGGCAGTGATCACGCACGGTTGTTTTGCGATCACTACCTTCACCCCCGGCCGCACCTTTGCATCCTTCAGGGCCGCAGTGAGCGTCACCATGTCATACGGGTCGACCGTCTCCACAGAAACCACCCCGCAGGCCCGGCACAATGCTTCGAGGGAAATTGCGGGAGAAGGCGACCCGCAGGCCGTGCATCCCGTGTTCGGGTTTGGCTGGTGTCCGGTCATCGCGGTTGTCCGGTTGTCAAGGATCACCACGGTCATCTTCGCCCCGTTGTACACTGCGTTCATGAGCCCGGGGATACCGGTATGAAGAAATGTGGAGTCCCCGATAGTAGCCACCACATCTCTCTCATCTCCAGCATGCGAGATGCCGCTCCCTACCGTGATCGAAGCCCCCATGCAGATGGTGGTATCGACAGCTCCGAGCTGGAGGCCGAGGGTGTAGCACCCGATATCGCTCGGGTAGATGCCCTCCTTAAAGACCTTTTTTATGGCGTAAAAGACAGGGCGGTGCATACAACCGGCACAGAGGATGGGAGGCCTTGGGGCAAGGTCCGGGACCGGCTGAACAGAAGGATACTGAAGATTGGTCGGGAACCCGCAGGATGCCATGATCCTTGCGACTGAATCAGGAGAGAGTTCCCCTTCATAGGGGGCATGACCGGTCTTCTTGCCAAAGACCGGAACGTTCCCCGCCACCTCGCGTACCGCTTCTTCAACAACGGGGAAGAGTTCTTCCACAACCAGAACCTTCTCATGCATCCGGACGAACGCTGCAAGCCATTCTTCGTCGATTGGATATGCCCCGATTTTCATGAACGAGATCGTGTCCGGGATAATTTCCTGCACGTAGGAGGCAGCGATTCCACTCGCGATGACAGCCCACTTTCCCTTTCTCTGGTAGTGATTATACCCGGATGCAGAAAGGCGCTTCTTCACCATTGACTGTTTTTCGTTGAGTTTCCGGTGAAGTATCCTCGTATGGGCTGGGATCACGACATACTGCCGCGGGTCCTTGTGGAACTCCCCCTTGCCGGTAAAAGGTATCATTGGGCCGAGGGTGACATTCCCTTTCGAATGACATATCCTCGTTGTGGGGCGGAAAAGGACGGGAAGTCCGAACTCCTCTGAAAGGGCAAAGGCATCCCTGACCATGTCATGTGCCTCCTGCAGCGTTGAGGGATCGAGGCATGGGATCCTCGCAAATTTCGCATACATGCGGCTGTCCTGCTCATTCTGGGATGAGTGGGCGAACGGGTCATCAGCACTCATGATGACGAGGCCTCCGGTAACTCCGGTATATGCACTGGTCATCAATGGGTCTGCGGCAACATTCAGTCCCACATGCTTCATCGTGCAAAGCGCCCGTACCCCGCACCATGCCGCTGCGAGAGCATTTTCAAGGGCAACCTTCTCATTCACCGACCATTCCACATAGCAGGTACGATTGGGATGTGATGCGAGTATCTCGATCACTTCCGAAGAAGGGGTGCCGGGATACCCGGCCACAAACCCGACCGGAGATTCGAGGCATGCAAGGGAAATCGCCTCATTTCCGAGAAGATAGCGTTGATCCATAGTCCACCAGGGATTCCACTTTGATGAATACTCTGGTTCACTCCCTTATATAGGAATTCGGCTTATGATTCAAAACTTATAAGTGGTCGCGCTGTTCAAATATCTAGGCAATTTATGGGCCCGTAGCATAGCCCGGTGGTGCGCCCGGCTGATAACCGGGAGGTCATGTGTTCGAATCACATCGGGCCCACTTCTCTCTTTTCTGAGTGCCATGTTCTTAATTACCCTGGAGGATAAACCCTTTCACACATGGAACGCAACCACAAGATCCTCCTCGGCGTCGCCCTCATCATCAGCGTGATTCTCCTGATTGTCGATATCTATCTCGGGAGTATTGCAATCATCCTTTTTGTCGTCCTCCTGATGTCGGTTTTTATCATGGAGGACGCGAGGATGCTGCCCAACGTCACCGCTTCATTGAACAACGAAGCAACAGCTGTCGTGTTCAAAAACGGAGGAAATGCAACAGCATTCACCATTCATGCAGTAATCATTCCCCATGATATTACCCTCGATATACCGCTCCTGAAGGAGGATGAGAAATACCACCATCCCTTCGGGAAGATGATAAGCGAGGCCAAGGTGGCAGTCACGTTCGAAAACGAAGAGAAAAGCCGTTTTTCCAAAACATATTTTTTGTCGGCTACCGGGAAAAGAGATGAGGATCTGCTCGAGCCGTTATTTCCATTCTTCAAGTGGAAAAAGGATGAAGATTAATCCTTTTCAGGACTTGTCAGGAGGGGGAGGGCTGGGAAAGTCAGGGCTGGGAAAGAGAAATTCCAGCACGAGTTTCAGCGAAGCAATGAGATCTTCCTGCCCCTTGAGGTAATCGTGGAGGGCATGGTACAGCATGTACATCGGGTCGTATCCATACCGCCCGAGAGCGTCCTTTGGAGAGATCGGATTTGCATACGAGTCCACGATGAACCCATCAAAAGAGAACATCATCTCGTACAGCGTGCCATCTTCTGACAATACACAGAACTGGTCCTCCACTTTTTTCGCCATATTATCCGGGCGATACTCCGAGGGCTCTGTTTTTCCAAGGACTATCATCTTCTTTTTATGGAATGAAGTATCGTAGAGCTCCCCCTTTGTATCCTGCTTTCCACGGAGCAGCATGTTGATCCCGATAGTTTTTACAAGGGGAGCGGCCAGCTTGATCATGCGTTCGAAGAGCGCCACCTCGTGTTGTAGAACGTCCGCTTTCAGGGACTCCCGCTCTATTTCGCACTCCCTGATCCTCCCGACAAGTTTCTGAAATCCTGCTTCTATCTCATCCATCAGAAGATTCCCCCTCTCATGTAACTGACAGGATAGGAGTGCCTGACGTTTAATCTTTCCGTCGTAAATAGTGGATATAAACCACATACTGCGATATCGTAACTCCCGTGACTGCAGTGCGGTCGAGTACAAAGAATAAACAAGATGGAGCCGTGTTCGAATGAAACGCCTATGATACCCAAACGTCACTAACCTCGCTTGTGGGAAATGTGACGAAGGAGACTCCTGTGCGTTTCATCGGAACAACAGAGGCAACGTCTCAGGTCACTAATTCACCGGCAAAGAAATACGTGCGGTCCGCAATGATCCGGACCCGGGTGATCGTGCCGACAGGGAGATCTCTTTCCAGCACGACCCCGGTGTAATTGCAGCTTCTGCAGAGGACACTTCCAGGCCTGATGTGCTCGGTGACGACAACTCTGATCGTTCTTCCGAGCAGGGGACGGTTCTGGCGATGATACAGCATTTCAGCATGCCGCTGGATGCGGCGTGATCGTGTCTTCTTGACAGAATCGGTATGGTCCGCTTCCATCGCAGCCGGGGTATGAGGACGGGATGAATACCGGGTGATGTTCACTTTGGCAGGCATGACGGCAGACAGCAGATCGATGGATGCCTGAACATCGCTCTCTTCCTCACAAGGAAATCCGGCAATGATGTCCGTTGCGATCGAGATGTCGGGTATCTTTGCCCGGAACGCCTTCACGATCATCAAGAAATCTTCCTGGGTATACCCTCTGCCCATTTTCGAAAGAATCCGGTCAGATCCTGACTGGACCGGCAGGTGAACGAAATGAAAAATACGCGTATCCCTGAACGATTCTATGACCGGGTCAAGAACCGGGAGGAGGGTGGCCGGGTTCATCATGCCTACCCGGAGAAGAAAGGAACCGGGAATCTCGCGTGTCATGGAGAGAAGGTCGGCAAGGTTCTCTCCCTTTTTGCCCTTCCAGGCACTGCAGTCCTGAGCGCACAGTTGGATCTCGGTCGCCCCGCTTTCATGACACTGCAGAATCTCCTGCATGATCTCATCCGCTTCATAATTGACGAGGGATCCCCGTGCACACCGGGTTATGCAGTAGGTGCAGGATCCAAGGCACCCTCTGCCTATCTGGACAATCCCTGTTTTCGGATGAACACAGGGTGAAACAGATCTCGATGCTTCCCTGATAGTTTCGGGATGGATGAAAACAGGGGTGCAGGCAGCAAGGACCTCTTCTTTCTGCACCAGCGGCATACATCCTGTAACGTAGAGTGGCATGGCGCGGTATTTTTTTAACAGCCTGAGCATTTTTCTCTCAGTCCTGCCGATAACCGTGCAGGTATTCACCACGAGTGCATCTGCCGCTTCAGGTTCCGGGACAATCCGGCAGCCTTGAGAGGTCAGAATATTTTCGAGTTTCCTGCTGTCACCATGGTTGTACGTACATCCGAAGGTGAGTATGCAGACATTTTTGCTGACCAGCTCGTTGAGACTCCCCGCTGACCTCATCCCACACCAGGATCCGGCAGAAGACTCCATGCTCATTTTGTATGTTCTGTTCAGACCTCATTAATCCCGGGTAGGAGATGATCCAGGAGCCCGACACCCCCAAAGACAGAGGCCATATACCCCCAAGGTAGAACCTCTTGCGTTTTCCCTGATGCCCTGCTCCGCATCGGTGATGGCTCGATACATCCCGGTTTTGGGCAAACGCCGTCCCAGATTGCGCAGGTGGGCAAAACGCTTAACCGATGGCATAGTGTATGTTGTAGTGATGTTGAGCATCGGGCTCCTCGGCTGCGGGAATATCGGGCATATCATTGCCGAATACAAGGGTTCGTGGAAGATCGTTGCACTGTATGACAAGGTTCCTGAGCGGGCGCAGGAACTCTCCCTGGTTTCAGGAGGGGTGCCCTATGAGAATTTTGAGGATTTTGTCAATGCTCCTTTTGACATTGTGGTAGAGGCAGCCTCGGGAAAAGCCGTCCGGATGTATGCAGAAAGCATCCTTTTACACAATAAAAATATTGTGGTCATGAGCGTCGGTGCTTTGGCTGATCCTGTCTTCAGGTCGGATCTCATCAGTGTCGCCCGGAAACAGAATAAGAAGATCCATATCCCAAGCGGGGCTATTACAGGACTTGACAATTTAAAGGTCGGCCAGATCGCTCCCATATCAAGGCTCCTTCTCCGGACAACAAAAAGCCCGGCTTCCCTTGGCATCGCTGCATCGGAACGAATGCTGATCTTCAAGGGAAAAGCAAACGAATGCATCAAGGAATTTCCACGGAATGTGAATGTATCGGTAGCGCTCAGCCTTGCGGCTGGAAGAGAGGTAGACGTGGAGCTGTACGTGGACCCGGCAATAGAGAGGAACATCCACGAGATTTTTGCCGAGGGTGTCTTTGGGGATATCTACATCCGGGTAAACAATCTCCCGAGCCCGGACAACCCGGCTACCAGCTACCTTGCCGCCCTGTCCATCCTCTCGCTTCTCAACAATCTCGAAGAACCACTGGTGGTCGGAACATGAACCCGCAGAAGCGGGATACCCGCATGCCGCATAGCCGGATCATGGGGTTTCCTTACGGGAGCCTCATTTCGGGTGAAGTCCTTGCCACGATAGCTCATCCTGGAAAGATATTCACAGACCAAAACCGTGAACCGGCCTCAGGGCGTCCTTCCCTGGGGGGGAAGAAGGATGCCGGCTCCTGAGTATCTTCTCGCTTTCATCAGAGAGGATGCTCCTTTCGGGGATATCACGAGCGAGGCACTGTTCGGCGACGTCCGGTGCCGTGCGGTCATCACTGCTCGCGAGGCAGGAGTTATCGCCGGGCTCGCTGAAGCTGCAGATCTTTTTCTTCATTTCGGGGCTGCTGTTCTGGATCATTCCATCGACGGAAGCGAAGTCGCTGCCGGCACCACCGTCATGTCGCTTGAAGGCTCTGCAAGGGGGATTCTGCTCGTGGAACGGACCGCTTTGAATATCATAGGGAGGATGAGCGGTATCGCGACCCTGACAAGGAGATTCTCCTCCCTGATCCTCTCAACCGGCTGCTCCTGCAGGATATCGGCTACACGCAAAACCGCCCCGGGACTCCGACTGCTTGATAAAAAAGCAGTCCTGCTGGGAGGGGGAGATCCCCACAGGATGAGCCTGTCGGACGGTATCCTGATCAAGGATAACCATCTCGCCTTGGTCCCGGTGGAGATTGCAATACGGCGGGCAAAGGAGCGGTCCTGGTACCAGAAAGTAGAAGTCGAGGTCTCGTCACCCGCTGAAGCGCTCTCTGCCGCAAAGGCCGGTGCCGATATTTTGCTCCTGGATAACATGACCCCGGTCCTTGTCAGGGAGACGCTGCAGCTGTGCAGGGAAGCAGGAGTAAGAGACGGCCTCATAATCGAGGTTTCGGGAACCATCAATGAGGACAACCTGCTCTCGTACACCATCCCCGGAGTGGACAGGATCAGCTCAGGTCTCCTGACCCACAGTGTCCGCAATTTCGATGTCAGCCTCGATATAATGCAGGAATACTGAAATAACCGTATTTATTGGTTTTTTCTTCCCTACAGTATACCAAAACAATTAAGAGAGCCTGTCACCAAAACCCGGTGAACGGGAGATGTGGGATGGCTGAGGAGGTAAAAGAGGGCCCGGATATAAAATTCATCGATCTGGAGGCCCGCAGACGGAATATCCTGGCATATATTGAACTCTTGAAAAGTCCGAACCTTGATACCCGCTGGAAAGCTGCCGAGCAGCTGGGTATCGTTGGCGACCAGACCACTGTTCAGCCACTCATCGAGGCTCTGGATGACCCCTATGTCGATGTTGCCTGGCTTGCGGCAAAATCTCTTGGCTCGATTGGGGACACAAGAGCGATCGAACCATTGCTTCAGGCACTGAACTCATCAGAGCCCTGGCTCAGAGCTGGCGCTGCAACAGCCCTGGGGAGGATGAGAGTCAAAAATGCGGTTGAGCCGCTGATAGCGCTCCTTTCTGACAGGAAAAAGCAGGTGCGGAAACATGCTGCATTGGCACTGGGGTTCATCGGCGATGACCGGGCTCTTGGTCCGCTTGAGAATACCGCCAGGGAAGACCCGGATGAGAAAGTAAGAACAGCAGCAACCGCTGCTGTCAGATTGATACGTATGAGATCTGAAGGTGCCGGGGAAGAAACGACCGGTGATCCGGAATGACCAGAAAACCGATGAAAATAATCTGCTGATTCCTTCGAATCGGAGCGTTTCGGTTGGAAATTTTTGAGCTAAGTTGAGTATCCTGATGCTGGGATTTTAGAGAGAGGGGTAAAAAATAATATCCGCGGGTGAATTGACCACCACTTCCTTCTCACCACGGTAGATCTGCACAATACCATAGAGGGATACCAGATCACCCGGGTGCATGGTTACCGTTCCCGCGATATCAGAGGGAATGAATACAGCGGTGCCATTCACGGAAGCAGCGATATGTCCTCCCGTTTTTGTGGCACGAACCTCTTCGACCGGTCCCTGCAGGTGTACAAGTGTTCCTTCCCGTGACAGAGGGCTGTATTCAGACGCCATCTCCGCTGTATCAATGCCCGCGAGAAGAAGCGAGGCAGCGATGATCACCACAGAAACGACACAAAGCAGGAAAAGGGCGATGCGTTCCTGGCGGACAATCATGTAAATTCCTCGCCTCGGAATGATTTATAATCGACAGATTGATTATGTTAACGGTGTTAACACTAAGGTATGCAAGAGATCAACCTTCCCCCATCATCAAAAGCCGTCCTGCATCTCCTTGATGAAGGCGGGGCGATGACCCACAAGGAGATAGTCAGGAGGAGCAAACTTGCGCCTAGAACCGTGCGCTATGCCCTGAAGAAACTGAAAGAGAACCAGTTGATCATCGAGAAATTCAATTTCCGGGATGCACGCCAGATCATCTACCAGAACCGTGAGCCTCAACTGGTGCCCGCATGAAGAATGCCGGCTGCGACATCGTCGTCTGCGATATCATGGTACGCAAGTACCTTCCTGCCATGAGGGCTGAGATGGTGGCACGGCTGGTCCAGCGGGAGGGGGTCACACAGAGTGATGCTGCAAAAATGCTCGGGGTGAGCCGTGCAGCAGTATCCCAGTACATGAGCAGGAAACGGGGAGATTCTGGTGTCGAGATCTCGCATGAACTTGATTCCCTGATCGATAAGTGGGCCTTATCTGTGACCAGCGCAGACCAGGGCATCACGCTCTGTGATATCTGCAAGTGTGCGATGAAGAAATAGAAGATCGCCCGCTGTCATTCTTACCTTTCACTCTTTTCCGGGAAGATTACCATAATTTCTCCGTATCCTAGAACCGGGTCTTCTTCCGGACATAGGCGAGAATACCCAGGACAAGAAGAACCAGGAGAGCATACCTGATCTTCACCCAGTCGGGCCCCCTTTTCCCTCTCGCCTCTGAGTCCCGCCAGTCATTGTCAAAGACCCGGGTAAAATAATCTCCGACACCCTCGTGCTCGATAATTACTCCGGTTTCACGATTGAAACGGGGTGAATTGTCATTCCAGTTGATACTGCTGACAAGAACCTTTCTTCCATCGGCAATTACCCCTTTGTTATGAATTTTTTCAATATGTGCGGCCTCCAGGTCGGCAAGGCGGGCTTCAAGGGGGAGGTGCTCTTCTGACGCCAGGCTGTTTATGGACTGGACCATCTCGTCGTTATCCCTGGGCCCTTCCGTGTTGTAATAATATGAATCAAGGAGAATTCTGACCCTCACCCCCCGGCGGGCCGCCGATATTGCTTCAATTAAATAAGGGTTGAATGACCCGTCAGCCTGGTTCGTGATATAGGCCTGCTCGATGTCGAGCGTCTCTTCTGAGCCCACGATCATGTCACTGATAAGGTAACTTGTGTCAGGGGAGATGACCGGCATCACTCGTGCATTCTCAAACCGGTAAGGGGAGAATTCGGCCTTGTATGCACGTGTGGGGGGGTATTCAGCGCTCCCGCTGGTGAATGTCGCAGGGCTGCACCACCCTCCCCTTGAATCATAGGAGAATACAGATAAAAAATAACGGGCAACGCTCTCATCCTCGAGAACGACACCCCATCCGCGGTTCCCGGAGAGCCCCTCTCCCGGAAATCCGTTCGATTTGAAATTTTCGCTCGTGACAAGCACACGGCTCCTGTCAATGACCAGGTATTTGGCATGGTCGAACCGGTAGGGGGGATGGGCATCGCTGTCAGAGGTCATCAGGCTCACCGGGATTTCCGCTCTTCGGAGTTCGGCAATGGCCCCTTTCTCTTCGTCACTTATTCCCCCGACTGGGCCCCCCTCGAGGAGCACCGTTACTGCAACTCCGCGCTTGCAGGCTTCCACAAGAGAGCGCACCATCACGGGACTTGAGAATTCATACACATTTGCCCGTATCTCTTTCTCTGCCGATCCAATTGCATCCTCGTAGACGGTGAGGGAGCAGTCAGGTGACGCAAATACCACACCGTCCACCGCAGCAAACTCCTCACTCACGAAACGCGACTGGCCAAGCATCAGTATCCGACTGTCCCAGGTCCCGTTTTCTGAATAATGGACCTGACCCTGACGCAGGGAAAAGTCCCCTGGCCAAGTCAGTTCCTGCACAAGGTTCCCATGGTCATATAATTGGAGCTGATCGCCGGTATTTGCCAGCTGGAACGTGCCTCCCCGGACAACATCCGGGACAGCTGGCGAATAATCGTACCATTCAAAATCCGGATCACCCCCATGGGTCTCTGCAAAAGCAGGGCCGCTGCGGGCGATTGTGATCTGCCCCTCTATCACGGATCCCGGAGGAAAACGGAACCCTCCCTCTCCATCTGAAATCAATACCCCGTCAAGATTTCCGGAACCTGACAGGATGATATATTCATCCATATCCCCGGCAAGATACGGGTCCGGGCAGAATTCCACAACCTGGAGAGCAGCTGCTGGTGCGAAAAAGACGAGCAGGAATAAAAAAACCCACGACCTGCCCATAGCACTGGAGTTCGAAGCCTTAAGTTATTAATCTGGTGAAATTTATCCTCTTTTCATGGAGTATCCCGTTGTGGTGAAAATTGGCGGCAGCCTCATCGATTATCTCGACCCTATCCTGGACGCGCTGCGTCGGCAGAGGCATCCCGTGCTTATCGTGCCTGGCGGGGGGAAATTTGCCGATCAGGTACGCGAGGCGGGCATTTCCGGGGATGCAGCCCACTGGATGGCCATCGCTGCGATGGAGCAGATGGGGTGGTATATTGCCTCAAAGGGCGTGCGCCCTGTCACTTCCCTCCAGGTTCCCTCCCAGAGGGAGGTGCTCCTTCCCTACGCCCTGCTCAGAGACAACGACCCGCTCCCTCATTCCTGGGATGTTACTTCAGATACAATCTCGGCATGGATCGCATCCCGCCTCTCCCTTCCCCTGATCCTCCTCAAATCTATTGACGGGATACGCTCAGGGGGAATTATACAGGAGCAGATAACCAGGGATCTCCCGACCGATGATGTTGACCCCTGTTTCATCCGCTACGTTCTCGGAAGTAACGTAAGGACCATGGTGATCAACGGGAAGGCTCCGGGGCGTCTTGAGAAGTTCCTTGAAGGCTGCAGGGTACCGGGAACGACCATTGGATTTTAAATCCTTCAGCAAAGATAATATAAGGACCGATAATCTGGAGTGGAACAAGAGATGACACGAAAATGTACATCATGTAACGCCCCTCTTGCAGAGGAAGGTGCAGCGGAATTCGGATGCCCGAAATGCGGGTATGAGATACGAAGATGTGTGCGATGCAGGGAACAGAGTATCCCCTACACCTGCCTGAAATGCGGATTCGGGGGGCCGTAAACAATGGGGAGTGTGGCACTCATCCTCCGGGTCATGCCGGAATCGCCAGAGGTTGACCTCAACAGGCTCACTGAGGAGATCAGAAAAAAAGTGCCGGGTCTTGCGGATGTCAGGGAGGAGCCAATCGGATTTGGATTAAAAGCGCTTAAAATCGCCGTTATTGTCGGCGATGCATCAGGTGAGAGCGATTCGGTTGAAGCGGACATCAATGCAATTGACGGTGTCGAGAGGGCAGAGATAATCGAACTGACGCTCACCTGAAAAGGCTGCTGAAGCAGGAGATCTCTTTTTATAGTTCCTCTTTTTCAAGGAGTTTCATCATTTCACCGGTAATTCCCCGGATTTTTTCCACCGAACGCTGGAACTGCTCAACTTCATTGTAATCGATCTTGATCGGTATCGGGTACACCCCTTCGCGGTTGATCCGGGCAGGGACCCCAATACACACATTGCCGATATCATGCACTTCGCTCTTCACATATGCAGAAACCGTAAGGATACGGTTCTCATTGCCAAGCACCGTCTGCACGAGCGTAGCGATTGCCTCACCCGGCCCAAAGACCGTTGAACCCTTGTTCCTGATGATCTGTTCGCCACTCGTCTTCACGGTCTCGACCATCTCTGCAACGGGAAGCCCAGAGAATGCAGGCAGGTTGCTGATCTGGATACCCCCAATGGTTGTCGCGGACCAGAGCGGGACCATGCTGTCTCCGTGTTCCCCGATAATACGGGTGTGCACTTCACTCACATGCACTTTGAAAAACGCAGCGATGAGCGATTTGAGCCGCATCGAATCAAGATGTGTGCCAAGCCCGAACACATGGGAAGGTGCGAATCCCGAGTATCTGAGAGCAACCGAGGTCATCACATCAACCGGATTTGTCACCATCATGATCACTGCACAAGGAGCATACCGACCGATATCCCGGGACGTGGAGGCAACAATCCGCGCATTGCCGAGGGCAAGATCGAGCCGGTCCTGTCCGGCCTGCCGGGCATTTCCTGCAGCACAGATGACAATGTCCGAATCTGCGATATCAGATAGTTCCGTTGTCCAGTTCAATTCGGTATAGTTACCGCACGCTGCAAAAGCATCCTTCATGTCCTGTGCTATGCCACAAAGCAGGTTTTCCCGCCCATTCCGGCCAACAAGGAGGATCTCGCTCACGTAGGGTATCTCGGCTATGGTGTGCGCGGCAAATGTCCCGACATTGCCGGTCGCTCCGATAATAGTGACTTTTGCCATGATAGTTTCGATAGTGGGGACACGTTCTTGGTTGACCGCACGTGTCAGCGATCACCAGAGACCCCCTCCTCCGCCCCGCAACCCCATGGGCGCCGGATGTCTACGGTAAGTCTGCTCCCTTCCGGGCCTGAACCGTTCTCCGCAGCAGCAGGTCGCCACTCCCTCCGGAGTTTTGATCCCTGTCCACCGACCTCATGGGACGAGGTTTCAACGTCAGGAATCCCATAGCTCCCGAAGCCCGCCTCGGCCTTCCGCAAACTTCGCCCCCTGCATACCGACGGTTTCAGGTGACAGGTGACGCCGAACCACCCGGACTAGTCCCCATATACTATCTGAACCTCAGGGGATAAATGCCTCGCCGTTTCCCTGAGCCATCCAGTCCCTGATCAACACCCCTGACGCACCCTGGTCCGACTTGTCAAAAAGGTCGATCACCGCGAGTACAGGGACGTTTGGAACAACGTGGTGCAGTCTGTGGAGATCGCCCTGATACACACGTAATTCCTGCTCTCCTTCCGCTTCAGCGATCAATACCGGTTCTCCCCCGACAGGGTGCTCAGCCATGAGCGGATATTCCTGATAGATCGTCACTTTATCGATTTGGAAAAATTCGCGGTTCACCCCGATGTTGAATGCAGCCCATGCTGCGGCAGCATACCAGGCATCATTGAGAATGACATGAGGGACGCCGAGCCTTGCAGCGGTTATCCCGAGAGTGCCGGCGCCGCAGCATGCATCAACAAACCATTCGGGTCGTATCCTTGCTATGCGTTCCTCGACAGAGGTTATTTTTGGGTTGTGCCGCCTGGGGAGCTCGATATGAATGGTTGACTGCTGCTGATAGAGGACCACGGGACCCATTTTTGTCGGGAACACGTTGGCTCTCACATCGCATCCGGCCAGGAGGTCATACGTGCAAGGCGGACTGTTCAGGGAGGGATCGATAACCCCGGGAATATAATCACCTGATCGGACCACGCCCCGGACTTCAGGGATCTCATCGACCATCATCTGAGCCACTGCCCGGGTGGGATGTCGGGAGAGGAGAACAAGCGAATCCTTTGGCAGAAAGGGAGGGGTGGTAAGGGGATAACCGGGATGCAGCAGGGGGGATCCGACCTCCTTGAGAGCTTCCTTTCCGGTAAATACCCCCTCCCTGACCAGAAGCGCATAGAGGTGGGCGAAAACCTCATCGATAAAACGCCTTCCGCACCGACACGCCTCAAGATTTGCATCTGGAGGGGGCGGGTAACTTTTATCGAGGATTTTAAACCTGCAGTCCTGGCACCGCGCGAAAACTGCAGGGATCATGCGAATGATCTCATGTGCTTCTTTTACACAATCATCGCCACAGACAGGACATTTCATAGTAGACCCTCTGCATTCGGGACAGATATCTTTTGACTATATTCGGCCGGAAAAACACCCCCTCAGTAGGTGAGGGATTCCGGATATAACGCTGGATTCACTGTGTTTATGAGGAAGTGTGTCGGGAAACAAACAAGGGATGACAGCTTGTCCGGGAATCGGAAATACGTCAGAACAATGCGTAAGAAAAACCGTGAAGAATGGGCCCGATGCGATTTGAACGCATGACCGCCCGGTTATGAGCCGGGCGCTCTTACCGGACTAAGCTACGGGCCCGGGATGAAGCGCCGCCAACAGGACTCGAACCTGTGACATGCTGGTTAACAGCCAGCCACTCTACCAACTGAGTTATGGCGGCAC
>CAZRAQ010000036.1:0-19877 GCA_964598015.1 uncultured Methanoregula sp.
ACCTTGACCCAGACATTTTCAGGATCGATATTGCTCGCCGCTTCAACTATCGTCCCCAGGGAGCGGAACCCTTTCCGTGTCGGTTTCACAAAAAACAATATGAAAAAATCATCCAAAACGTCCTGTTCTTTCTTCCCGCATGGTTTTTTCTGACCCCCGCATGAAGATATGATGACAATATCATCCAATGCGGAAATGGCCCGCACCAAATTCTTCAGCGGTTCAGCCGCTTCAAATGGCTCACCAGGTTTTAATTGATCTGCCATTTTCGCGAATGATGGCTTATTCCAATGCCGTGCCTGAATTTTCGGTAATCCCATCCGTTTCCACCTCTGCAAAGTACTACCCTTCGTCATCTGAGTGGTTGATGTATTCTCACCTCGACACAATTACCTATCGACACTGATTCCAAGAATGTTCCTTTTGCCCGAGAAGACATCCTTTGCGATCAGGGCAAGCCCTGACGAAGCACACCACTCATCATAGATCGCCACTTCCAATCCGAGGAGATCTGATACCTCACGCGAGATGAGGGGTGCTAAAGACCCCGCGAGCGCTACCCTGGCGCCCGGATTGAGAAGGAGCAGGGCAGCACATTCCATAGCGGAGAATAATGCCAGAGCGGGGAGACGCTCACTTTCCGGGAGGGTGTAGTTGACACCAGCCCGGAGGAATGCCTCATTTGCTGTGCTCATCGCTGCATCCACCCTCCGGATCGCATCCACGTCCAGCGCCCCGTGTTCAAGTCCTGGTGCAAATATGCAGGCATCAAATCCTCCGGCGATCTGTCCATCCTTGACGAGGAGGGTGACCGTGTTTGAAGAGACATCAGACACGATAAAATCCCTGCCTAGATCATCGGATACACGATATACAATGCCTATCTTTTCAGGGCTTGCCTGATGCGAGTACACCCTGAACCGTGCGTCAGTGGGAGAACTCCGGTGAAGCCCGGGAACAAGAACAGCAGGGAGATTGCTCTCCCGTATCTGGTCAAACACCCGGGTTCCGCCGCCGATATGCTTTCCGGCACCTTCCCTGCTCAGGACACCACGACCCTCTACCCTCCCAAGCGGGGTGATCCTGCTGATCCCATCACCCATTGAATAGGTGAGCGCGATCCCCCTGATCTCCCCGGGGGGACAGAGCCTTTCGAGGTCCTGCCACCTGAAGCTTCGTGCCTCCTCCCTCGTGATCTTGAAATATTTGTCTCCGTCAGAGAACCGTATGGCACTCGTGCCATGATCGATCCCGATGTACATAACAGTAATCCTATAGCGCAAGAGAGATATTAGGTTATAATGGTGTGCGTGGTGACTGGGGGGGCCGGATTCATCGGGTCCCATCTTGTAGATGCGCTGGTAGCACAGGGTGAAAGTGTCGTGGTGATAGATTCACTCTGCGCAGGATCACGGGATCACCTGGCAGGTCATCTTGCTGCGGGTACGGTGCACCTGCTGCCATGCGACCTCCTCAGTGACGGATGGCAACAGGAGATGGAGGGAGCAGAGCGGATCTGGCACCTTGCTGCGGATCCCGATGTGCGGAAGAGTTCTGTCTCTCCGGAATCCCAGATCCGGAATAATATTATGGCAACGTTCAGGGTGCTTGAAGCGATGAGGGACGGGTCTGCTTCAGAGATCCTCTTCACCTCCACCTCAACCGTCTATGGAGATGCGAGGATACTCCCCACAAGTGAAGCGTATGCCCCGCTCGAGCCCATCTCTGTCTACGGGGCGAGCAAACTTGCCTGCGAGGCACTGATCGCCTCCTACTGCCATACCTACGGGATGAGGGCGTGGGTGTACAGGTTTGCCAATATCATCGGATCACGGAGCGGCCACGGAGTAATCCATGATTTCATCGGGAAACTCCGGAATAATCCCCGCAGGATCGAGATTCTCGGTGACGGCACCCAGAGCAAATCCTACCTTCTTGTCGATGAGTGTATCGATGCAATGCTCTTTGCCGCTGCACGGGCAAATGACCGATATAACGTCTTCAACATCGGCTCGGAAGACTGGGTGAATGTGACAACCATTGCAGAGATCGTATGCGAGGAGATGGGACTCCATAACGTCACCTATCACTATACAGGTGGTTCCCGGGGATGGGCAGGGGACGTGCCGAAGATGCAGCTTGCCATTGACCGGATCAAGCAGCTCGGCTGGTCCCCGAAACGCGGGTCGGCCGAGAGCGTACACGAGGCTGTCCGTGCCATGATATGATGACCAAAGGGACACCCCACCGAATTATCATGAACCAGTTTGAGGCAGCAGCATGAAATATATTGTAATTCTTGGCGATGGAATGGCGGATGAACCGCTGGCAGAACTCGGGGGGAGGACGCCGCTTGAATTCGCCAGGACCCCGCACATGGACAGGATCGCCCGGGAAGGAACGATGGGGAGACTCCGGACAATCCCGGAAGGGTACGAAGCGGGGAGCGATATCGCCAACCTCGGGATCCTCGGTTACGACCCACGCTCCTGCTATACCGCGAGAGGCCCACTCGAAGCCGCGAGCATGGGCATTGACCTGGCCCCGGAGGATATTGCCTACCGGTGCAATCTTGTGACAATCCGGGAGGGGGTGATGGCCGACTTCTCTGCAGGACATATCTCGAGCGGGGAGGGGAAACGACTCTTTGCCACACTTTCCGAGCACCTTCCCACAGTCCCGCTCTATCCGGGGATCTCCTATCGGAACATTCTTGTCGTCCGGGGCGGGAAAGGGGCAAAAACGTATCCCCCTCATGATATTGTCGGTGAGCAGGTCGATCCCTACCTGCCGGCAGGGATGGACGCGGGGGTGCTCCTGGAAAGCATGGAAAAAAGCAGGAACGTCTTTTCAGACCACCCGGTAAACCTGGCAAGGATCGCAAGGGAGCTCCCCCCCGCGACCCAGATATGGCCATGGAGCGGGGGAAAGAAGCCAATCCTCACCCCGTTCCGGAGCCTTTTTGGAAAGGAGGGTGGGGTCATCTCTGCAGTGGACCTGCTCCAGGGCATAGCACGGCTTGCGGGGATGGAGGTGATCCGGGTTCCCGGAGCAACAGGGTACCTGGACACCGATTACCAGGCGAAGGCCGCATATGCACTGGATGCCATACAACACCTCGATTTTGTGTATGTACACATCGAGGCCCCCGATGAAGCCGGCCACCTCGGAAGTGCTTCCGAAAAGGTGAACGCAATCGAACAGGTGGATGCGCTTGTCGGAACGATCATGGAAGAGTTTCAAGGCATCATCGCCGTACTGCCCGACCACCCTACCCCAGTGAAGATCAAAACCCATACCGCGGAACCGGTGCCGTTTGCGATCTGGGGGAAAGGCTCCGATGCGACCCGGGCTTTTTCAGAAAAAGAGGGGTCACGCGGAGGGTATGGCACGATCGATGCCCACCATTTCCTCCCTCTTCTCTTCTCATAACCTGCCCAGCCCCCTTAATGATAAACCATATCAGAGGGGGTGGTGAATATGATCTCATGGGCGGCCAGAAGACCCTCACCATTGGGGTTACCGTGAACCTGGAGCACTACGAGAACCTGCGCCTTGAGGTGAGCGGCGAAGTGGACACCCCGCAGGATGCTGAAAGCCTCTCCCGGTTTCTTGACACCATCCTTGGCAGGTTCGGGAGGAATGACCCCGCAACCGCTGAACGGGTCAACAGTTACCGGAAGCGCGTGTTTCCGGAATCCGGTGATACTGTCGCACGGGAGCACGGCTCTTTGGGGATCGTGCCCCCTCCTGTCCTGGATGACCAGGGAAAAAAACCGACTGCTGGTCCCCTATCACCGACTGCTGGCCCCACATCTCATGAAAAGCCATTGGCATCTGCGGATGCACCGACTGTGGATCTCCAGGCAGCACCAGCGGCAACCTGCGAATCATGCAGTGCACCAGTGAGCCCGGCAGAACAGAAGATGAGTCAAATCTTTGCAAGCAGGACGTTGTGCAGGGTTTGCATGAAAAATCTGCAGATCGACACGAAGGGAAGGTAACACCGATGAAAAAGAACCTCCTTATGTGGGATGAGACGCTCTTTCGTGACCCGGAGGTCTTTGAGATCGACTATGTACCCGAACAGTTCAACCACAGGGAGAGCCAGATGCGTGAGCTGGCATTCCAGATCCATCCCGGGCTCCGGGGAGGCCGTCCTCTGAACACGATCTGCAGAGGCCTCCCGGGAACGGGAAAGACCTCGAGCGTCAGGAAGCTCTTTTCCGAGATTGAGGAGACGACAAAGAAACTCGTGCCGATCCATATCAACTGCCAGATCGACAACACCAAGTTTGCAATATTCTCCCAGATTTACCGGAAGCTCTCAGGCCACCTCCCCCCTGCATCGGGTACCTCTTTCAAACAGGTTTTCGATGCGATCGCCCGGCTTCTGATGAAGGAGGAGATCGTGCTCCTTATTGCACTTGACGATGCGAACTACCTCCTCTACGAGAACGAGATAAACCGGGTCCTCTACTCGCTCCTCCGGTCTCATGAGGCATATCCCGGGACCCGGATCGGCGTAATCGTGATCATCAGTGACATGGATGTTGACCTCTTGCAGGCGGTGGATGCACGGGTCTCTTCGGTATTCCGTCCTTCGGAGATCTATTTTCCTCCCTATAGCGGGGATGAGGTCCGGGAGATTATGAGGGAACGCGTGATGCAGGGGCTGTATCCCGGTTGTCTCCCGGAGGAGATGTTCTCCCTCCTGGTCGAACAGACACAGAAGTCCGGGGATCTCCGGGTAGGGATCGATCTTCTCAAAAGGGCGGCCCTGAATGCTGAAAGGAGGGCTGGCCGTGTTATTGAAAAGGATGATATCTGCCGGGCATATACTGTCTCGAAGTATCTCCACCTCTCCTTCTCGGTAAAGTCCCTGAAAGACGAGGAGCGGACAGTGCTGCGGGTTCTTGCAGTGCACAGCATGAACGATACCGGGATGAATGCAGGAGAGGTATACAAGGCGGTAAGGGAGTCCATACCGATTGGGTACACCCGCTATTATGAGATCATACGGAAATTCGATGCCATGCGGCTTATCAACCTGCAGTACCGCGACGGAAAAGGAAGGACACGGGTGATCAGTCTCCGCTATGATCCGGCAAAAATAATCGAATATCTCGGATGAGGAGATATACAAAACGAATCATTTGAAAAATCTTATCTCTTTGGCAACCATCTCTTATGGTAAAGGGGGTATTCCACGTGCTCAGTGTGAACGAATTAGCTCTCGAAATTTTTGAAAACCTGGCAGAATATGCCGAAGAATTCAATGCTGCATACCATGAACTGGATAACGGCGCACGGATTGTTGACTGCGGAGTAAGTACGCGGGGAGGATATGCTGCCGGGAGGGCATTTACCGAGATCTGCATGGGGGGACTTGGGGAAGTAAACTTCAGGATGGGTCAGATAAAGGAGTTCCCTGTCTCGTTCATCGATGTCTTTACTGACTATCCCTCCATATCCTGCCTTGGTGCCCAGAAAGCGGGGTGGACGATCAAGCAGAATAATTATTTTGCTATGGGCAGCGGCCCGGCCCGGGCACTCTCTCTTAAGCCAAAACACACCTACGAGGTGATCGAATACGAGGATGATTTTGACTCGGCAATCATAGCACTTGAGAGCGATCATCTCCCCAACGGAGGAGTGATGGAAAAGATCGCTGAGGAGTGCCAGGTCGATGTAGCAAACATGTGTGCTGTCGTTGCGCCTACCGCATCCCTCGTCGGTTCCATCCAGGTTGCGGGCAGGTGCGTCGAGACGGCGGTCTACAAGCTGAACGAGCTTGGTTTTGATACAAAAAAGATAACCGCAGGATTTGGTACCGCTCCAGTCCCTCCGGTAAAGAAAGATGCTACCAGGGCGATGGGGACCACCAATGATGCCACCATTTATCATGGGAGGATAATGCTCACCATGAAGGCGCCGGAAATCAAGGAGTATCTTGAGAAGATCCCGAGCAACAAGTCAAAAGGGTATGGAAAGCCGTTCTATGAAATATTCAAGGAGGCTCAGTTCGACTTCTACAAGATAGATACCTCGCTCTTTTCCCCAGCTGAAGTGGTCATCAACGAACTTACCGAAGGCGTGGTATACCATTGTGGTGCAGTGAACCCGGATGTTACCTTGAAATCATTCGGACTCATCTGAAGTATCTCCTTTTTTGTTTTCATGCTGCATCGTTGCCCCGATTCCATGCGGGCAGCCTGGGATCTGGGGTATCGGAGAGGCGGGAGGAGGTATGGCGGCGCCCCCCGGGATCTTCCCTCACTTCCTGAGGGGACCAGGGTGCTTGAGGTCGGGTGTGGGGATGGAAAGTCGCTTCTGGCCATGGATGGCAGGGGATGGGATATTGTTGCCACCGATTTTTCCCGGGAAGCAATCCGGATCAGTTCGTGTCATCAGATTCTGCATACGGTGAGGTTCGTACAGGCTGATGCCAGCGCCCTGCCTTTTGAGAGTGAGAGCTTTGACGCAGTGTTCCTCTATCACCTTCTCGGGCATATTCCAGGAAAGGGAAGAAGATTGGTCGCATCAGAAATAGAGAGGATCCTCATCCCTGGTGGAAGCGTCTTCCTCCGGGTCTTTTCCGTCCGGGATTTCAGGAACGGCAGGGGGATCCGCACAGAACCCGATACCTACCAGAGGGGGGAGGGGGTCTCCACCCATTATTTTTCGAAAGAAGAGGTCGAATCACTCTTCCCGGGGCTCATCATCACTGCAATCACGAACTCTGATTGGACGATGAAAGTGAAGGGTGTCCTCCTCACCCGCTCAGAGATCGTTGCAGACTTCAGGAAATGACGGGTAACACCCCTTTATGGGATTCTACCCGGAGCACCTGTACCCGTTATTGAAGCAATGGATTCACAGGCAAACGAGATCCATTGTCACAGAAGCCGGAGAACAGTTACTTCCCCGATGTAATATTCCAATAGTCGCCTTGGTTCTGTTCCCACCAGTTCGCGCAATGGCAGTCAGCAATTTTAATATGGTTACCGTCGAATCAGTACAGGCTTGCCGGGCTCGTGGTCTAGCTGGTTATGACGTCGCCCTTACACGGCGGAGGTCAGGAGTTCGAATCTCCTCGAGCCCATCTTTTTTCCAAAACGAGATTATTCAGATTGGAATCTTGTGTCCTGACATTCCTTTTACGAGGGGTCCTGATACCGCGTATTTGAATCTCTCAAAGAAGTACTGCCTCTTCTCAGGGTTCTGGGTCCATGGTTCACTCAAAGAAAAAAAAGCAGATGCAGACAGCTGATGGGATCGCTCCACAACCAGTGCGGCACCCCCCCTTTTTTTGGCGGTAAATTGATCCCGTTTTATGCGTTCATACCCGAATCCGGCACGTGTGCTGCGGATCGGTGTTGATTGGAGCAAGGAAAAGGAGATTTCGAATAAACTCTTTATAGCAGTTATTTTTAAATAATAAGCCTTTATTGGAGTTTAAATTTTTTAAGTTGAATAAGGGGCTGTTTCCCGCAAAGAAGTGCTATCTGGCTGACGCCATCAAAAATATCGCCAAAAATTGAGAATTTAACCGAATAGTTTATATAGAACAAAATAAAATCCATTTTTTGGTGCACCGATTCCGCGGGCGATGCCTGCCCGAAAAAGCACTAAACAATCAAGGTGGCATCTATATTGGCAGTACTCCAGGCATAAGCAATGACGGGGCGGTTGTTCGGTACACCAAATTGAAATATAACATTCTGATAAAAAAGGTATCGGATTGAATCGGGCAGGTTACGCCCACTATCGATCCTTTTTCCCCTGTTTTATAGGCTTAAAGAATAAATGAACGAAGAATCAAATGCTTTTTTCTAATCGGAGCTCTATTCCGAAATTAAAAAATTTCCCGCCATCTCCTGCCAGATCGAATCGGGCTGGGAAAGGAGAGTCTTATCCTTCCTTCCCTGATTTTGACCGCTTATGATATCGGGCGCCTCTGCTTGCACCGCGCTCGCTTTTATGCCTTCTACTGAACAATCTCGACGAGCTGAATATCAAATACCAGGGTCTTGCCAGCAAGCGGATTGTTTAGATCGACAGTTACCATCGTATCAGTGCTGTTTGTCAACCGCATATATCCACGAGATCCATCAGGGTACACCCAGCTGAATACAGGCCCGATTCCAGGATAGGGGACCAGAACAATATTGCCCTGATCCTCCTGGTCCTGTATGAATGCATTGACCTCCTCCAGACTTTCTCGGAAAACCATCGAGGTGTTGTGAATGCCATACCCTTTTTCTGGAGGAATGGTGACGATTTTTGACATGCCGGGTGTCATCCCGATTACTGCTTCATCAAACCCAGAAATCACTTGTCCCTTGCCGACGGTGAATTCAAGGGGGGCGCTGTTTAGGTTGGTATCAAATACCGTCCCATCCTGAAATGATGCGGTGTAATTAACCCTGACCGTGTCATCTGTCTTCGCTCCGCTCTGCGTACACCCTGCAGTGAATATGAGAATACAACAGAGGAGAAGAGCAGCAGTCAGCCAGCGTCCGGGCACCCTGCCTCCTCCTGAAGCATCTTCGCTTTTCATAGTATATGATCACCCGTAATTCGGTATAAGGAATGCTATAGGAGTGCCAAAGGAGTGCCAAAAAAACTGTACCGTGACGAGAAGACCCCTTACCTCGGGCAAATGAATCTTGCATCTTGAAATGTCCCCATCACATCATTTTTATTGGGATGAGCACGAACTACAATGGTATCAGTGGGCATCATGACAGACGACGGATACAGAGAAGCTGAGGTTGCCGGCCGGAAAGTAAAATGGGATCCTGAACAACTGCGGAGGATCAAGGAGCACCCGTGTTTTTCAGAACAGGCATGCCACGCATTCGGGAGATGCCACGTCCCGGTGGCTCCAAAGTGCAATATTCAGTGCAACTATTGTATCCGGGATTTTGACTGCGTGAATGAGAGCCGCCCAGGGGTTACGACCAAGGTGCTGAACCCGGATGAGTCCATTGCCATGGTCCGGAAGGTGATGGAGAAATTCAATTATATCAAAGTGATCGGCATTGCCGGTCCTGGAGAGCCACTCGCCAATGAAGGTACCTTTGAAACCCTCCGCAGGCTGCACGAGGAATTTCCAAACGTGATTAAGTGTATCAGCACGAACGGTCTCCTGCTTCCCGACAAAATAGATCTCCTCCACAAGTATGACGTGGGAAATGTCACCGTAACTCTGAATGCAATCGATCCGGAGATAGGGGCGAAGATCTACCAGTTCATCGATTATAAGGGGAAGAGGTATACCGGTCTGGAAGGTGCAAAAATCCTCCTTGAGAACCAGATGAAAGGAATTGAGATGGCGGTTGAGCGCCACATGATCGTCAAGATCAATACGGTGTATATCCCCGGTATAAACGAAGAGCACATCCCTGAGATTGCAAAGAAAGTGGGTGAGATGGGGGTCTATACCTTCAATGTCATTCCTCTGATTGCCCAGTACAAATTTGCCGACATAACCCCGCCAACTCCCGAGATGAAGAGAAAGATGCAGGACGAGTGTTCAAAATACGTGAAGCAGATGCGGCATTGCCAGCGGTGCAGGGCAGATGCAATCGGACGCATAGGGCATGACGTGCAATCCTGTATGTACCAGGAATAGGTATCGTCTCATTCCCCCCTTTTTTATATTTTTTTCTCAACAAAACGCACATGAGACTCGGTCTTCACATTCCCCCCCAGAAAATCGCAAATGCGATTTAATATGAAAACCGCCTGTAGCCCCCCTGAGGTCGTGCATAAAAGATGAAAATGGCAGAGCCATTTGGCATGAAAACCGCATACGCGGTTTTCATCAGGGAGGCATGTGACCAAGAGGTTTCATATGTGTTTCATAGGAAAATGATACGCAAATGGAGGCATTATTGCATGTCACCACGATTTTGCACCAGTGAGGATTTGCGGATCCAAGCAGAGATATCATCGATCTTTGGGCACAACAAAGAGCGAAGAGCCAAAAAAAGAGAGGATAGGTATCAGGAGATTGGAGCAGATTCAGCCAGGAGTGCATCGAGACGCCCGATTACCGCAAGAAGAGCATCCGGCACCCCCCCTGTTTCTGTAGTGATGGTCTTCTCCTGGTAAGTGATCGTGTAGTGGAAATAATCAGCCCCCTGAGCAGGTGCCGGATACGATGGTGCAAGAGAGGAAAAATTTGCGTTCAGAAGAAGGGTCTGAAGCTCAGAGATCTGAGCAGGCGGGACAGTAAAAATCCCGGTTTTGTTTCCCCGTGAATACACAGCCTGTCCATTTTCAAAGACCACAAGCCTGTCATCAAAAGCTGCAATTCCTCCGGTTCGCGTGTATTCTACCACCAGTTTTGGAGCGGAAGGAGAATCACCCGGTTCCCGGGGATCAGTCACGCATCCTGCAAGGAACACCAGGGCAGCCAGGGCAGCAAAAACAGCCAGTAGAAACCCGATATGGACGCGGCCCGGTCTCGTTCTCCCCATGGGCCTGCTCACTATTCCATGATTTTCATGTTGCATTAATTTTCATTTTACACTTGAGGGCATATATGATTATTCCAGGTAATAAACGTGAAAAAAGAGCCAGGGTGTGGTAGCAGCTCAGACCTGGAGGACATCGCCTTCCTCGCCTTTTCCCCCTTTCCGGGACGGTGCAACCGACTCGATAGAAGTGATGAGGACCTCAACTTTTTCACTGTTAAAGAGCTCCCTGAATGCTTTCAGTTCCGAGGGGCCCATGATCATCACGCCTTTCTTCTTCATCGGGGTTCCCTTTTCGGTCAGGGGATTCAGTTCTATGGCCAGGGACGCAGGTCTTGATTTTGTCTGGGGCAGTTTCAGAATAGTGACCCCCCGGATCGATGTCAATTTGCGTTCCCAGTCCTCGCCATTCTCAAGAAAAACACGTAATGTATCCACCAGTTCCATACCAGAACATCTGTACCCTTGGGTTAAAAGGATACGTAATGCAGGGTGAAAGAGACCTGAATGATACCATAATTCTGACCCTTATCATGGTTCGACCATGCCGGTCTTCGTTACCTGGGGGTATTTCCGATACCTCTTACCTTATGAAGAGCACATACTCTTGTATCCATGCGACGCATCGTTCTGCCGGAAGACACCCCTTTTTCCCTTGATCTCACGCTCGGGTGCGGTCAGGTCTTCAGATGGGAGAAGTGCGGGGAATGGTGGACAGGGTTGGTGGGAAGGGAGAGCATCAGGATCCGCCAGAGAAGACGAAGCCTCATCTTTGAGGGTACTTCACGAGAGCGGATACGCGACTATTTCGGGCTTGATTGCGATCTCTCTTTCATTCTCGATTCCATTGACCGCGACCCGGTCATCCATGGAGCGGTCACCAACTGCAGAGGACTGCAGCTCGTGAACCAGCCACCCTGGGAATGCCTCGCATCCTACATCTGTGCAACATATGCAAATATTCCCGGCATCAAGAAAAAGATCGCCCTTCTCTCAAAAACGTTTGGAGAACCCGTTTCCCTGGGTCCGGGATCGGTGCACTACTCATTTCCTTCGGCTGAAGTGCTGGCAGATTCCTCTCTCTGCGATCTCTCGGGATGCAGCCTCGGCTATCGTGCACCCTACCTTTGTGCAACAGCCCGCGAGATAGCCGCTGATCCCGGATGGGTGGACCGGATCCACGCACTCAACTACGATCAGGCACGGAAGGATCTGATGCAGTACAGGGGTGTAGGACCAAAAGTTGCCGATTGTGTCCTCCTTTTTGCATTCCGCAAATACGAGGCATTCCCGGTGGATGTCTGGATTGCACGGATCATGCAGCGCTATTACGGCGCCGCAGAAAAGGAGGGATATGAGCAGATGAGCAGGAGGGGAAGGGAGTATTTCGGACCGTTTGCCGGCTATGCACAGGAATACCTGTATGGGGACAGGGCGAGGCTCCTGGCATGAGATGCGGGCGTTTTCAAGTCCCTATGTTCCAGCTCCCCATGTAGTGCTCCTGCTCGGGAGTGAGCGCATCTATAGTGATCCCGAGGGCAAGGAGCTTCGTCCGGGCGACTTCTTCATCGATTGCTTCTGGAACAGGATACACCCCTGGACTGAGCCCGGCACCGTGTTCTGCGATATAGCGTGCTGAAAGAGCCTGGAGGGCAAAACTCAGGTCCATCACTTCTATGGGATGGCCCATTCCCTTCGGAGTGGCCAGATTGACGAGCCTCCCCTCGGCCAGCACATGCACCACTTTTTTCCCGACATGGTAACTGTCGATTCCGTCCCGCCTCTCGACCCGGTCTGCGTGCCCCTCAAGCCATTGGACGTCAATCTCGACATTGAAATGCCCTGCATTGGCAAGGAGAACGCCGTCCCGCATCATGGAGATATGATGGCCGGCAATGACGGACGTGTTCCCCGTGGTGGTGATGAATATCTCACCGATTTTTGCTGCGTCTTCCATGGGCATGACGAGAAAACCGTCCATATAGGCTTCAAGTGCCCGCCGCGGATCAATCTCGGTCACGACCACGCGGGCCCCGAGGCCATGAAGCTTCCGTGCAAGGCCCCTGCCGCAGAATCCATAGCCGGCAACCACGACACATTTTCCTGCCATGAGCACATTCGTGGTCACCATGATCGCCGTGAGAGCACTCTCACCGGTTCCATGGACATTGTCAAAGAATCGTTTCATGGGAGTATCGTTGACTGCAATAACAGGAAACCTGAGCTGCTTGTCCTGTGCCATGGCACGGAGACGGTGCACTCCGGTCGTGGTCTCTTCGCAGCCACCGATAACGGTGGGGATCAGATCGGTCCTTTCTGTATGTATCCGGTGGATGAGGTCCATCCCATCATCGACGGTGATAGCCGGCTTTGCATCAAGTACATTGTCAAGAGCGGCATAGTACTCCCCAACAGAGGCCCCCCGCTTTGCATAACATTCGATCCCATCCATGGCATTGAGGGCAAGCGCGACATCATCCTGCGTGGAGAGCGGGTTACACCCGGTGATGAAGACCTGCGCACCACCATCTACGAGTGTGGTTACCAGGTTTGCCGTTTTGGCCTCTACATGGAGTGCCATCCCAATCCTGATTCCTTCGAGGGGTCGTTCCTTGAAGAACCGTTTCCTGATTGCAGCCAGCACTGGCATGTACTGGCGTGCCCATTCTATCTTCTGCATTCCCGTATTCATCGTTCACTACCCCATCAGGGACACCGGATCCAGTTTCCCAGGTCTCCCTTCCGTCTAATTCCTGTCCTATACGTTCCCCCGCTTATCAGATAAACTGTTACGAAAAACTGTTGAAAAGTATGATGAGCAGGGCGAGAGAGACGGTTGGGTGTATGACATTGACAAGGCGGATAATTCCCTGTCTCGATCTCAAGGATGGCCGCGTGGTGAAAGGAACCCATTTCCTTTCACTCAGGGATGCGGGAGACCCGGTCGAGCTTGCCCAGCGGTATAACGAACAAGGTGCAGACGAGGTAGTGTTCCTTGATATCACTGCTTCAACAGAGGGGCGGGGTACTATGCTTGAGGTGATTAGCCGTGCGGCCGACCAGCTCTTTCTTCCGCTCACCGTCGGCGGGGGGATACGCTCAGTCGATGACATCCAGCAGATCCTCAGGGCAGGGGCGGACAAGGTGAGTATCAATACCAGCGCGGTCCTCGATCCCCCCCTCATCAATAAAGGAAGTTCGCGGTTTGGAACCCAATGCATCGTGCTTGCAGAGGATGTACGCCGAAATTACTCGGCAAATCCTGACGCGAGCATGATTCAACTCCCTGATGGTTCGGAAGGCTGGTACGAGGTCGTGATCTATGGCGGGAGCAAACCCACCGGAATCGATGCGGTGGCTTGGGCCCGTGATGCAGAACAGAGGGGTGCCGGAGAGATCCTACTCACCAGCATGGAGACGGACGGGACAAAACATGGTTTTGATATCCCGGTCACAAGGGCAATATCGGAGGCAGTCGGTATCCCCGTCATCGCCAGCGGGGGAGTGGGGACGCTTGAACATTTCTATAGCGGATTTGTCGAAGGAAAAGCAGATGCCTGCCTTGCGGCAAGCGTGTTCCACTATGGCGAGTATACCGTGCGCCAGGTCAAGGAGTACCTTGCTTCCCGGGGTATCCCGGTACGGCTCTGAGATCGATCTCAAATGCAGCAACGGGATGTTCGAGCGCAAAGCCGTTCAGCACTGCGGGATGGACCTCTCCAAAGACCCCTATTTTTCTCCCGTCAACGATGATATCAGCCCGGCGCCCTTCAATGAATGCCGGGTCGGCCGATTCATTTGCACGATAATCGAGAGAGAGCTCGTGGAGTACCGCATCAGCAGATGCATACGCTTCTGAGAAGTCCGCCTCAGGATGGGTACTGACCCCTGCCGCCTCCTGGTGGGTAAGGCAGGAGTCGACAATGTCCCCTACCGTGAAGAGGCGCTGCGGGAGCTCACGGTGCCGGTTCAGGGCAAGGAACTCGAGCAACAATGGCAGGAGGTCGGTCCGAACGACCGTGTTTTCGGTGCTTATCGGATGGATGACACGAAGGACACCCGGTCGTTCCGACCGCTGCATCCTCTTGTAGAGGATCTCTTCGTTTGTCAGCGTGAACGGCATCACCTCGAAATAGCCAAGGCCGCAGAACACCTCGCGGATGAGAGCGGCGTTGACCTGCAGCGGGTGGGGTTTTCCCACGGTGTAGGTCTTTGGCGGAAGGTCTTCGAGCCGGTCATAGCCATACGCTATCGCTACATCCTCAAAAAGGTCCCAGTCATGCATGATATCAGCCCGGTAACAGGGCACCTGCACCGTCACATGGTCCGCCCCGGCCGGTTCTGCACCAAAGCGCATCTTCTGGAGGAGAACCGCCATGGTTGCTGCCGTCATCTCTGTACCGAGAAGCCGGGAACACTCTGAAACGCTCACGACACGCTCCGCAGGGGCAAGTGTGGGAGTCTGCACCCCGCCTATTCCCACACTTTCAATCGTCGCTCCTCCCTCTGCCATGGCAGTGCAGATGATGTTGACGGCGACTCCAACGGCCTTCTTGTCAGTGCCGGTCGTATCAAGAAGGATATTTTTTGTATCGATGGTCACCCGTGTCCTCTCACCATTGATTATCGGGGGGAAAGAGAGGACGTGGTCGTCCGTATCCACAATCAACGGGAAGAGCGGGAAATCCTGTACTATCTTCGCATAGTCCCTTCCTTTCGGGTGCTTCTCGAGGATCTCATCCATCGTCATCGCTTCAGTATAATCGAGCGGGACGAACATCCTGCTCCGCGGGGAGGCGATGTAGTGGAACGGGGGTCTGACCGTATCCAGGTCATGGATCCCGATCGCCACCTTGCTCCTGCCCCTGCCAACGGCCCAGTGGAGAGACTCCTGCAGGGACATGATGCTCTGGATCGACTCGTCATCAAAAGAGACCCCCCGGATGACTGCTGCACCAAGCACCGGGCGGATGTCTGCCAGGGCGGGATCCACACTGAACTCTATGCCGGAGGGCCTGACCGTATAGGAAGGCAGCCCCGTCTCTATTCCAAGATAGCCCCGCATGGCACGGGCGACCCCTTCCGGGGAGAAGAGATCCGGCCGGTCCGGGAAGAACTCCACGTCTGCATGGTCCTCCTCGACCCGTTCCACATCGGATCCGATAAAAGCGATCTTATCGAGGATCGTCTTTTTATCGGCGCGGGTAAGCCGCTCCAGATACCGGTAGGGGAGGGTGATGATCGCCATGTCAGATACCTCCTGTTTTTCGGCGGAGAATGGGGGTTTGCCGGAGAAATTCTATATCGCTCTGGTGGAGAGAACGAAGATCTTTCAGGTCCAGGCTGAGCATCGCTATCCTGCTCACCCCGAGCCCCCATGCAAGGACAGGATACCTGATACCGAGCGGTTCAGTGACCTCTTCACGGAAGACACCGGCACCCCCCATCTCGATCCAGCCGATGCCCTCGATAAATACCTCGGCATCAAGGCTCGGTTCGGTATAAGGATAGTACGATGGCTTGAACCGCACCCCCTCAAAGCCCATACGCGTATAGAACTCGCGAAGTATGCCGAGCAGGTTGCCGAAAGTGACTCCTTGATCCATGACCACTCCTTCGAGCTGCTCGAACTCTGCAAGGTGTGTCGGATCTATCGTCTCGCGCCGGTAGACCCTACCGATGCAGAAAGCCTTTACCGGAGGATTTGGGTGTTCGGCAAGATGCTGGATCGATATGCTCGTGGTATGAGTCCGCAGCACGCACTGCTCCGCCTTGGCCTCTTTCCAGACCCCGCCCCACCCGGTCGATGAGGTGTTCCCGCCAGACTCATGCATCGCCTTCACCCGTTCATATCCTTCGGGGAGCGGGAGTGTCTCGCGGAGATAGAACGTGTCCTGCATCTCACGGGCCGGGTGATCCTGAGGCTGGAAGAGGGCATCGAAGTTCCAGAAAGACTGTTGCACGATGTTGCCATAGAGTTCCTCGAATCCCATGGAGAGGAGGATATCCCGCATCTCTCCTATGATCCGCTGATAGGGATGGATCTTGCCGGGAAATGCCTTCCGCGGCAACTTCGAGACATCGTATCGCCTCAGATTTTGGCTCTTCCACCCGCCCGATATGATCTGGTCGCGGGTGAGAGTGCCGGTCTCCTCACGGAGGTCGATACCTTTTTCCACGAGACTGAGCCCTTCAGGAGTAATGGCAACAAGGTACCGGACAGTCTCTGAAACCGCCAGGATCCCCCGCTTGAGAAGCTCCCTCGTCCGTGGGTCCTCTGCGGCCGGGTCTTTCAGGGCATCTTCATCTGCTTTCGTGGAAGCTCCTGGTGTCTTCTCAACGGTAGTTCCTTCAACCCTGATGAGCCCTTTCTTCCGCAGCTGGCCAAACCCGATTTTAAATGCTTCATGCTTCCGGAGATCGTCAACCCTTGTGCCTTGCCCGATAATACGGAGGAGCTGTGTCTCAGGGAGGCCGTGTTCAAGATACCCCCGCCCCTCATCCGTGTAGAGATACTCCCTGCCAACAATCCGCTCGGTGGTGACAAGTCCCTTTTCCTGTGCAAGGTGAGCCCACTGCACCACTGCCTCCGGCGTTGCCCCAAGCAGGCTGGCAAGACGGGGCGCTTCTGCCTTGTTCTCCTTCTCAAGCACTGCAAGCAACCGTTTCTCGTTTTGTGTCAGATCAGCCATGTCACACCCGTATCTTGTCGGCACATGAGTCCATCTTCTCCCGGAAGTCTTTCATGAAGGCTATCACCCGTTCGGCAGTATCCTTCTTGCACTGCCCGCAGGTGAACTCGCCTGCCATGCACTTTCTCCTGATCTCCGCCAGTTCCGGATCATCCGTCACCAGGTGAAAGAGGTTGAGGAGGTAGAGTGAGCACCGGTCAGGTTCACCGCCAAGCCGCTTCTGCTCTTCAAGCGTCATCCTCCCGCCGGTGATTCCGTTCATCACCTTCTTTCGTATGACCGCTTCCGGCTCACTGAAAGAGATGATGCTCTCCGGGATGCTCGAAGACATCTTCCCTCCGGTAAGGCCGGGCATGAAGATATGGTACGTGGACGAGGGGGTGTAAAATGCCGGTCCGCCGCATGCCCGTTCAATTTCGCGGACCCGGGCGGCAACATCAGCACATCGTGCTCCCTTAATATCAACGTGGCCCTCGTATTTTTTGGCGTGCGGAAACGCCGATTTCACCGCCTGGAGTGCAGCTTCCGGGGCATTCTTGGACCGGGCGCTGATATACCCGTCCCGCTCCTCCACGGTAAACATGCGCATTTTATGGGCTATTCCCCGTGCCAGGCGGAGGTGCGGGTCCTGGTCAATCCCGACAGGAACTATCGTTGGAGCCGGCTCCCGGTCAACCTGAGGGAAGAGGATGTCCGCGACCTGGGTGATAACACTCTCGGCATGGGCGAGGTCGGTATCGGCGCCAAATCCATATATCGCCGAAAGTTCAGAGAAATTTACCCTGGTTGCGGCCTCGAAGGCCAGATCCTTGAGCCGGTCATTCCTGCTCTGGAAATACGTCTTGCCCTCAAACCCCAGGGCATAGAGACATGCAAGATACTCCCTGCCAAACGCGTCACACTTCTCCCAGGAGATACCCCGCACTGCATGGGCTTCGCGATCAGCGATGGCAACATACCCGTTGCCCCCCTGCTGCACGTGCCAGACCACCTCCTTCATCACCATCAGGTGTCCCAGATGGGGGTGGCCGGAAGGCATGAACCCGGTGAGGACATGAAACGGCCTGTTTTCACGGATACACCCGGCGATCTGCTGGTAATCGCGGTGCCCGACAACGATACGCCTTTTCATGAAATAGGGTACTTCGGGAAGCAGATTCAGTACGTTTTCGATCGGCTCGATGCCAAAGTCGGTAAATAGCTTCTCCACATCGACCGATGGCTGGCTTGACCAGGGATTTATCGCTTCCATGCTCCACACTCACAATTTGATCCTGGCAAATTCGACGTATTGGATTCCTATAGTATCTTCTGCTGCAAACAACATCTTCTTTTTTACGCTATGGGCGAGGCGGACGGAACGGGAGATAGTGCTCATCGGGACCCTGTCCCCCGTTGCAACGGCATGAACAAGCATCTCGGAGTGGGGCTTCAACCCCGAGTATACCCTGAAATGATGCCCGAATTTGTAACCGGTTCTGGGGAAATATCCCTCCTGCCTTAGGTGGGTATAGACCGATAGTTTCTGTGCAAGCTCATTGTCCTGACTGGCAACCGTGGAGTAAAACTGTTCGGGCACCACTTCCCCTTCCTGATTCCAGAATGAGAGCACCCCTGTCCGGGCCAGGTACATGATCTCAAGAGGGGAGAGTATCAGACGCTCGTCATCAAGAGCTATCCCGAAGGACGCAAGCGGTTCCCTCTCTTCCGGAGAGGGGTGAATGATCGCTGACTTGCCGACAAGGACGCCTTTCAAAGGCGGCAGGACGACTTTTGGCGAAGCAGGCGGAAGGCTCTGGACCTTGATCTCATAATAGGTGAGCTCGCTTTCATCATCAACGATGGCAAGGACATGCTGTTTTCGCATGTGTGACGATGATGTTGTCTCCCGGATCATCTGCGAGAAATCCACGAGATCCCGCTCGGACAGCACACGCACCATGTACTGGGACTGGCCGCTCCCCGGCTTCTGCCCTCTCCGGAAAACCCGGAAATCCTGGGGACCGGTCTGGACTGCATACCCTCTTTCCCGCAGGTCCCGGTACACAAGAAAGGCCCGTAAAAATTCGGGTTTTTCTCCAAAATACGCGAATAGCTGGTCGAAGTCATACCCTGGGATCTCGATTCGTTTCCTGTGGAGGAGATAGCAGGCCTCTTCGGGCGCCAGTCTGAGGCCACCTTCTTCAGGTCTTCCGTAGCCGCTCTGATCATAGAGTGAACGCCCTTCGCCCCCAAGCCGCACGAATGCCCCGTCAAGCCTCGCTTTCATTGGTATTCTTATTCGGTCCCCGGAGTAATAATAGCAACCGGCTGGCAACAGAGGGAGAGCGCAGGAAGATGGATGATACCAGGTTTTCTTTTCAAAGGCAATGGACTGATTTTCCACTTGTAAACCTTTTATTGCTCTACCTTATGATGACCGATGGAAGCCGCCAAGATCAGCCGGGATGACAGGAGCCTTATTGGTCCATCACAAAACGGGGCCCTGCGCGTGGATTTCTTTCACAAAATCAATGCTCAATAGAGAGCTAATCGCGGATGCGTGATCCGGCAGCACGGGTGGGGGACGAGCATTCCAGTATCTATTCAATTATTCACAGGAATCTCAGACTTCACAGGGATCCCAAGACTTCAGAGGGACCTCAAATCTTCACAGGGATCTCAAAAGATACATTGCGGATTACGCATCAGGGAGTGG
>CAZRAQ010000037.1:0-1304 GCA_964598015.1 uncultured Methanoregula sp.
ACTCAGTATAGACCACGCGACTATATCCAACTAACACTTGGACGAGATCATCGAAAAGGTCTTGGTCGCGGTGATTATATCGATACTCCAGCTCTTTGAGGTAGAGGGGAAATTTCTGTGCGTCAACGCCATGATATTTCAACAAACGTTCTTTAGCGAAAGACCAGAATCCCTCGATTCCGTTGATATACACTTTACCATTCGCGAACCTTTTCCCATGATCGATTCTCCGATGTTTGAACCCATAGGAGACAAGTCCGTTATAGCTCCGGAATTTGTCCGTGTAAATGAGACTTCCCCGTTTGACTTTCTTGATGGCCAACTCGGGAAGGGTTTTACCCTGGACATCCGTGACGACCTCAACAGTGACCTTCCCACCTCGTTCCAGGATACCGAATACAGGAACCTTCCCAGCAGCACCCCGCCCACGCTTCCCCTTCCTCCTCCCACCAGAATACGATTCATCCATTTCAATCTCACCAGAGAATGAAGCGGCATCTTTGGTAGTTACGAGAATTGCCTTCCTGATGAGGGAATGGATGTTGTAAACGGTGTTGTAGGCCAATCCCAGCTGTTTGGCGGCTTCTCTGACTGAAGTATCCAGTTCAAAAAGTTTGATCGCCATGAGGAATTTGGTGAAGGGAACTCTCAAGCCTTCAAGAATGCTGTCCCTTCTGACTCCCCATTCACGACTGCAGGAATAACACTTGTATTTGGCTCTCCTGACTCTGTTTATCCTCGTGCTGTGACAATACGGGCAATCTTCGTATGTTTTGAGAATTCCTTGTTCCCTCAAATAGGTCTCTGCACTCTCTTTATCATTCGTATATCGTGTGAGTTTTACCAGGTTCATCCATCTGGCCACCTACGCGTTAGTATATAGTGGTGGTCTTTGTTAAGGAATCACCAATTTTAAGTTGAAAAATTAACCTATAGACTAAAACTTCCGTCGAAAGCCGCCGGAGGGACTTGAACCCTCGACCTGCTGATTACGAATCAGCCGCTATACCGCTAAGCCACGGCGGCGATATATCTCATTATATCGTTCTTTGGAATTATTAATAGTAACGGGAGGATGCAAGGATTTAGGAATATCCCCGTATCGTCGTTACGCTCTCGCTCTGGGTCTTTCCCTGGGAAACTTCGATCTTGCCAAATTTCGATTCGTAGTCGGCAAATGTCTTGCTGAACACTGCAAGCAGGTTCTTTGCATGCTGGGGAGTGATGCTGACGATAGCCTTTGCACGGGCCTGGTTAATCCCCGGTATCTGGTGGAGAAAGACAAAGGTAAACTCGTCATCTTT
>CAZRAQ010000037.1:1404-19749 GCA_964598015.1 uncultured Methanoregula sp.
ATCAAGACTCCAAATCAGCAGGTATACATAACACTTGCCTCAAACAACCATTTTGAGACCCTTGCTCCCTGAAATAAGCATCTCGTCGATAATCACCACCTCGATATGTCCTGTCCGGTTCTATCTCGGACAGAAGACCAGAAAAGCAGAGACCCCGCGATATACCGTGGCAAAGCAGATCTCGTATCACCTCGGAACGGATAGGGAGAAAGAGGAGATATGGGACGAGATATCCCTCATACAAAAGGATACCGGCCAAGAGATCCGTGAATTTTTCGAGGAATGCATCCATATCTGCAATCATAATCCTGGATGGAGGAGATGCCGCGATTCTGATGTGAAAGTATTTTCTGCCAAATACCATATGCATGGGATCGTGGACAAGGTATTCGAGGATCCACCATTTTTTTCCATCACACGGGCATCGTATGCACCCCCTGTCGGCATCTATACCTCGGATCGTCTGCGAGTCGCCGCGTATTCCGCATGCATGCAAGAGATGCTTGGAAAGGATATCGAAGGGGGAAGTGTCGAATACATCCCTTCAGGAATTACCCGGTTCTGCAGGGTTGAACCGCTCGACAAGCGGAGATTGTTGCGTGCCCTGTATGAGACAAAGCGGATCAGGGACGGTGCAGTCCCACGCAGACCACTCAGGCCGCCCTGTGAGAGATGCCCTGAAATCGGGCGTTGTGGGCCTGATGAGGGTATGAGACTCTCCGACCTGTTGTGAATTGTCGCCGGGAATTCAGGAAAACATACTTCACGATCTCTGCAGGAGAAGGTGCGGGAGTATCTTCCGGGCTTCACTCCACAAGAACATTCCACCCTAAATCTGGAAATGTGCACTATGCAATCGCTCGATCTATCCCTCCTCTCTTCTTATTCTTACCTTGGAATGGTGATGAAAAAGATCCGTCCAAACATATCTCATATCAAGAGGAGTAAAAAAATACTAGTCCCGTGATTCCTGAACGTCACCTTCGAGGAGACTTATCGAACGGATATACTCACCCTTCGCCTCCCGGGTTGTTCCGACCACCAGCCATCTTTCATCACCATGCTCTTCGCAGACCCCGCGTGCCTCGATCAGTTCTCCGGTTAGTGCCTGGCCGCTGTAGGTATGCGAAAAGGACAGCACCCTGCTGATCTTTTCATGATTCACCCGGTAAACTGCAGGACTGTCAAATGCAAGGGACGCATCGGTTACCATCGCCTGTATGGTGAGTAGTCCGCATGATCTCCCTTTTCCTATCGGGAAAGCATTGAGGGCGTTGTAAGGACGAGTGTACAAAATGTCAAAGTAAACGGTATCGATCTGCCCCCGGTTCCATTTCCTCTTTTCATGGGTGAGAAACTCATCCTTTGAGAGTTCCGGATTTCGTTTCCGGTAAATAGAGTCCCAGGTAGCATCACTGATGGGGGCTATGCGGCCTTTTTGTGTTGCTTTTTTCAGCAGGTCTCTTGCAGCAAAAAAAGTCCGCCCATAGACGACAAGGTCGATATCGGATCCCACATTTTCAAGCCCGCACAGCAATGAACCGGTACAGCCGTAGGTGCGGTCCGGAAGGTTGAGAATGCTGACCAACCGGGAGACCCGGCTGTTTCGCCGCATGACAGCCCCTATCTCTTCCTCAGGTTTGAGCACCCTGCGGATGTCAGCGAGAGGAATCCGCTGTATAAAATCGGCATACTCAGGTTTTTCTCTTGAGATGTACGCAAATGCTTCCTCAAATTCGAGCTTGTGATAGCGCGATCCTGACGAGTTTATCCGTTCACCATCAGCGTCCGGAATGTAGCGAAGGATGCAGCCCGCCCGTTCACCGTTATCATATACTGAGATAGCGTAGAGCCTACCCTCAGGGTCTTCGATAAAATCACGGAGTCGAAGTGGTTTCTTCATGATTTCTCATCGATGGGAGGAGAGGTAGCGAATCACCTGATCAACCTGTGCTCCCGCCCGTAGTATCCTCGACTCGGTAAGGTCGACGACCGTACTGGGTGTCCCCGGAAGCACACCGCCATCGATAAGGTAATCGTGTGCCACGTGACATTCGTCAGGAATGACAGGATCTTTTGCACCGGAAAGATTCGCACTGGTTGCTGTGATAGGGGTGTCGATCAATGAAATCAGGCGCAAAGCAAGCGGATGGCGGGGAAAACGGATTCCTATGAGCCCGGTCCCTCCCGTCAGTATTCCGGGAACGCAATTTCTCGCGGGAAGCACCACGGTCACCGGACCGGGGAGGAAATGATCGATGAATTCTGCTGCCTCACTATCCACTTTGGCCACACCATGAATCATATCGCAGCTTGCTACTGCGATAGAGACCGGCTGGGAAAGGGGTCTTCTCTTGGCTTCATACACTTTGAGGATCGCTTCATCGGAAAAAGCATCTCCCCCAAGTCCATAGACGGTATCAGTAGGATAGATGACGATGCCGTCGTGCATCAGCACCTGGGCTGCTGTTTCAACAGGGTCCATCAGAATTGCCGACCTTTCACGCGGTTGATATCAAAAACGGCCTTGCCGCTCACATGCATCACCGCAAACACACCCGCCTGGATGGGATCGGTCACCACAAGGTCCGCATGTTGGGGGACACTCCCTGCCATGCGGAGTGCAATGACCGGGATGCCGGCTTCCTTTACCCTGTCAACTGCAACCGAGATCTCCCCGCCCATAAGCGACCCGGCAAGAACAAGGATCGCGGCCCGGGGGAGCCTCGCGACAGCATCGACCGCCTGCGCCACGGTCTTCTCACCGACAAGCGGGATGGTGTCAACCGAGATCCGCTCTCCCCGGATATTATGGCGGTCAGCCTCGTTGACTGCACCAAGGGCCACCTGTGCTACCTGAGCGCCGCCACCGATAATAATCACCCTCGTCCCGTAAATGTGGCTGAAAGGTTCATGGGGTTTGACTTCCCTGACTGCTGGCAGCTGGAGGAGCTGCTGGATCAGCCCGTCAAAATCAATGCCGTTTTCATATTCAAGATACAGCTCTGCAAGACCATTGAACGGCCCGGAATCAAAAGTTTCCTGATGGATCATCATCACATTGGCATCATGTTCTGCCAGTACGGTCGAGATATCACGCAGTACGCCTTTCCTGTTTTCAACAATAATCCGGATGGCACAGAGATTGCATGCAGGATCGTTCATGGCGGATGAGATGCGATAGCCGGGGATCGAACCCGGGCTAAAGGCTTGGGAAGCCTCTGTCCTGCCGCTAGACTACTATCGCCCTGTAAAGTGTATTATCGTATGTCATCCTGCAGAGATAAAATTTCGCTGTTGCGTGCTCCGGAAGAGGCCCAGGCAGACCGGTTTTTTAGGAGGAGCAACGGGACACCTTCATTTTTTCTGACCCTGCAACTCCCGAATCTCCTGAATCTCGCGCATTACATCACGGTGGAGGGCAAGTGACATGTCGCTCAACATCCCGAAAATGAAAATCTGGAAGCCGGAGATGATGAGAAGAACCGTGAGAATGGTCAGCGGGATATGGTCAACTTGGTGCAGCCATTCGTAAATGATATATGATCCGGTGAGGATGCCCACGCAGAAAATAATGACTCCAATCAGGCCGAAATAAAAGAGCGGGTTGCTCATCTTGGCAAGCCGGTAAATCGTTGACGTGATTTTCAGGCCATCGTGAAAAGGATTCAACTTGGTGGGAGTCCCGGATCGTTTCTTGTAGCCGACCGGGACGATATGGATAGTTTGCCGGTTTCTCACCCCTTCTGCAGACAGTTCTGTCTCAATGCCAAACCCGGCTTCATGAAGGTGCATCTGGTGGATCGAATTGACCGTAAAGGCACGATATCCGGAAAGGATATCATTCAGATATCTTCCGTGGGCAATCTTGAAAAGACGGTTCAGTATCTGGTTACCCCAGTAATTCAGTGCCGAAAAAGAACTCCGGTTCTGTTCGGTCAGACGATCGCCAATCACCTGGTCCGCTCCGGCAGATAAGGGTTCAAGCATCGACTCTGCATCTTCGGGAAGGTATGTTCCATCCCCGTCAATCATGAGGATGAAGGGGCGGTCAATGACTGAAAACGCCTGGATAATTGCCATTCCTTTTCCCTTTCCGCTTTGCGAGATGACCCGGGCTCCCGCATCGGCGGCAATCTGCCGGGTGGCATCGGTGCTGTTCCCATCAATGACGAGGATATCTTTAAAACCCAGGGTGTTGAAATCGCGAATCAAAGTCCCGATAGTCGGAGCCTCATTCAAGGTTGGGATCAGGATGCAGACCTGGTCCTTGCCGATACTCATTGGGATATTGTTTTTAAATTCTCTGTCATAAGTGCTTCCATGCACATCGCCAAGAAAGGTCTCCGGGTCCTTGGCATCGCGGAAAGTTTTTCGGCGGGGAAAAAATCAATCCTTGCCGGAGTGGTTATGAGGAAAGACCTCAGAATAGACGGATTGTCATTTACCACCACTACAGTTGGGGGAATGGATGCCACTGATTCAGTGATAGCGCTCTACAAGGGGTTGAGGAGAGAGGATATCAACCTTATCATGATCAGTGGCAGTGTCATCTCCTGGTACAACATCATCGATCCTTTCCGTGTACATCAAGAAACAGAACGGGGCACGATTATTGTCACATACGAGGAATCGGGTGGAATCGAGGGTGATATTGCCCGCCATTTTCCCGGCGACAGAGAACGTATTGAAGCGTATCGGAACCTGGGCAGCAGGACTCCTGTTCTGCTCCATGCAGAGCATACCATTTACATAAGGTCGTTTGGATTGAGCGAGAAAGATGCAGCTGCGGTGTGCTCAGACTTTACTTATGATGGCCGAATCCCCGAACCTCTGCGGGTCGCACGTCTCTATGCACGATCGGTGATGCGCTCGATACTCCCGGGGTAAGCGTCACACGACTCTTCTGTCATCCAAGTGATATTCATCCAGAAGAGGGATGTGAAAAAGCCCTTTTACCAGGATACTATTTTCAGGCCAGGATGATACAATAGATTGCTATGGCAAGGAATTATTCACGGCCCAGTCTCTTGAGGATCGCTGCTGCCGTCCTCCTTGGTATTGTTGTTGGATTTTTCGTTTTCCTTGGGATGGCGCTCATCCTTGGTGCACTGGATATACCCGTTTCCATGCAGTTTGCCGAAAATATTTTAAGCGCAGTCCTGCTCATTTTCTCTCTTGCTGTCTGTATAGGGGGTTTCCTTTGGATGGTATGGACAACTCCCCCACTCGAAACGGAAGAAGAAGCGGAATAGAAAATCAGATTCCATTTTTCCTCATTTCCATTTTTTTCATTTTCGATCTTGTTATGCAAAAGTGACTTTGAAAATACGATGATTTCAGAAATATGCTAAAAATAAAAGGATTGGCGGGTCAGCTCATAAGTGGTTTTCACATGTGCATTTTATAGAATTGTGGGAAGTCGCGAATCCGGGAGATCCCTCGTGCTTCTCAGTCCTGACATTATCCCTTTATTACTGAGAGAAGTCATGCAAGGAAATTGTGGCTGGAGACCAATTTTCCCGTAGAGTGCTGAAATATATCTATCCTGATCCGGTCGCCAGGATGAAAAGTGCCGTCGGAAAAATCGATTGAAATTTTCTCAAGGGGAAGCCAGGTCAGTCCAGAACATCCAAGTCCTCCCATAGTCTGGATGCCATGATGGTGGGTCGATATAAAAAGGTCACCATTCATTGTCTCAATTACTGCGGGTATTTTACTTCCATTGCGGAAAAATTCAGCTCTGAGGTCCTTGTTTTCAAATGATTTTGTACCGCTGTTGCTGAGTATAATCCTGGAATCATAATTCAGGCTTCCTTTTTCATCATGGTGACATACGGAGAGGATCTGGAAAATGGAAGGTGTGCCAATCAGTCCCACATCAAATGACGGAAGATGGATGAGCAGGAAGACCAGTGCTGCCAGTATTACCGTAATAGCAACAAGGAGGAGTACCGCGACCGGCTGGGAGAGCGCTGAATGACTGGGAGGGTCTGACAAATACTGATTGTCATATGCGGATAAAAAATATAGATTATTAAATGAATATGCACCTGGCAGATTACCGTGCATGAGGGGGGTTAATGTTCATCTTTCCGATAAAAGAGAGAGGGATTTATTCGTTGTTTTCTTCTTCACCAGTCCGGACTTTTATTGACCGTTCGACCGGGAGGACAAATATTTTTCCGTCCCCGATTTTTCCTGTTCTCGCACTTGCACAGATGGTCTGAATTGCAGAATCCACGTCCTTATTCTTCACCACAATGTCAACCATCACTTTTGGTATCATGTCAACCTGGATTGCACCCCCCCGGTATTGGAGGGAGATCCCTTTTTGATCTCCTCTTCCCTCAACTGGCGTCACGGTCATGCCAAACATGTTGTTGTTTTCCAGAGCCTTTTTTACGAATTCCAGCTTTTCCGGCCTGATGATTGCCTTTACCATTTTCATTGTACTGCCTCCTCACACCCGCTCCCCATGCTGGGAGATATCAAGCCCGACGTACTCCTCCTCTTCAGATACACGAAGACCGATAGTCTTGTCGATGACATAGGCAAGGACGAGTGTCACCACGAATGCATAGACCAGGGCGGACAGAGCTCCTATAATATTCGCGATGAACTGGTGTACGTTTCCTTCAAGGAGACCGGAGTATCCGCCAATTGCAGCAGTAGCGAAGATACCTGTCGCAATGGCGCCCCAGAGGCCACCCATTCCATGGACTGCCCAGGCATCAAGGCTCTCATCGAGGCCTTTTTTCAACCGGAACAGCATCGCACCATAACAGATGAGACCAGCTATCGCCCCGATTATGATGGCAGATCCCACACCGACATACCCTGCCGCGGGGGTGATTGCCACAAGGCCGGCTATAGCCCCGCTGACCATACCAAGAGAACTTGGTTTACCGCGATACCAGCTGGCCGCAAGCCACGCAATTGCCCCTGCGGCAGCTGATATATTGGTGACCATGAAAGCATTTGCAGCAATTCCGTTGGCAGCCAGTGCACTTCCTGCATTGAACCCGAACCATCCGAACCAGAGCAATGCGGCTCCAAGCAAGGTCATAGGGATATTGTGCGGCTCCATGGAATACTCCCCGAATCCGGAACGCTTACCAATTACCCAGGCTACGGCCAGTGCAGCAAATCCGGAACTGATATGCACAACAGTGCCGCCGGCAAAATCAAGAGAACCGAACTGGGAAGCCCATCCTCCACCCCAGGCCCAGTGGGCAAGCGGGTCATATACCAAGGTAGTCCAGAGCAGCGCAAACAGGATGAACGAAGACAGCTTCACCCGCTCAGCAAACCCCGAAGTAACGATCGCCATTGCGATAGCAGCAAATACACCCTGGAATGCTACGAACAGAATGGGAGGATATCCTCCAGCACCTGCTTCCAGTCCTATACCCTCAAGGTTGACATACTGGAGGTTCCCGATGAATCCTCCAACGTCCCCGCCAAATGAGAGTGAGTACCCGAAAATTACCCATTGGAGACTTACCAGCGCAAAGACAATAAACGAAAGGGCAACCATTGAGATAAAATTTTTTTTCCGGACAAGCCCTCCGTAAAAAAATCCCACGCCGGGGGTCATCAGCATAACCATAGCGGTTGCTGCGAGCAGCCACGCTGTTGTTCCTGTATCTAGTGTCATATCATCACCACCTACATAGAAAGAATATTCCATCCATGCATATTAATAGTTTTGTTTAGAAATTTTCCTGATTGATGGAATGAAAAATGGCAACTGATGTCAGGGAGGTTTCAAATCTGTTCAAGTAAAGCCATTGACAGCCTCCATTAAAAATTCTTTCTCAACGATGAGTGCGATATACTCATTCACCAATCGCTCGCTCATCTCAATTGCTCTGGAGATCTCCTAGCGGCCTCGACAGTCTCATGCAAAAGATGCACCATTGAGCGACATATTGCCCGGGAAAACCATACTCTGTTCTCACTCAGTCCAACAATTGCGGTTCAATGGTTTTTCTCCAAGCGAGTGGTCGCTCGTTTGGGGGCTTCTTCGGCTACAGGCATGCCGGTATCCCAAATCCCTGCTAACTGACGAAAAGTAAAAAAATGGACGATATTTGTTGGTGATGGAATGCCTTGAAAATCAAGAGAGATCAGAGGATTGACAGGATCCTCTGATCCTTTGAGCATACACAGCCAAAAAAGTGCTCTGCCAGGAGAGATTTTTTGATGGGAGGTAGTGATATTACATATCATACCTCCACTTCGCCCGTCCGAATCCTGTGAGTCTCCTGGACCGGAAGTATGAATATTTTACCATCTCCTTCTTTGCCCACCCTTGCAGCAGAGAGAATCTGGCTGACTGCGCTATCTTCCAGTGCATCCGGAATCACTATCTCAATGGCAACACTCGGGAGGAGGCCAATATCGAATATCCCCCCACGGTACTTGAGATGTGCACCGCCATTGCTGCCACGTCCCTTTACCGATAAAACCGTCATTCCATAGACATTTTTTTCGGCAAGTGCTTTCTGGACATGCTGCAGACGCTCTTCCCTGATAATTGCCTTGATACGTTTCATGTGATAATCCACGATTGTTCCAAGTGTCAGTTTATCTTTTTGCGAGGTTCTCTTCTTCCCGCGTCATTGGTCTCATCAATAGGAAGCCAGGTCATAGCGACAGCAACCAACCTTGGCGAGAAGAGACCAGCAGTGTGTCCTTGTTTTTTCTCTTCATCCTTGCTGCAAGAGCCGGAGATCATCATTTAGATAGAAGGTAATTACTATCTAAAAAATATAAATATTTGTATTGCTCTTTTTCAAAACCGGAAAAAATTCCTGTTGTGACATCCCCGGATAAAAGGGAATACCAGAGGCAGTTTCAAATAAACTCGCATGATTGCAGTGCGATCGAGAATAAAGGTTGAAAAAATTAGGAGCCATTTTCTTTGGAACCCCAAGGGATCGCAGTGCGGTCGTGAAAAAAGGTTGAAAATGGCAGAGCCATTTTCTTTGGAAAATTAATACGTTGCCAAGTATCTGTCCAGTTCCCAGGGATGGACTGCAAGCCTGAAAGCATCACTTTCCAGCCGAGTGATTGCATTGAGCCCTTCCATGATGTGGGACCCCATTGCTTTTGCAATGACCGTATCGTTGTTCAGCTCGTTCTGGGATTCGATGAGGCTGCCAGGGAGCATCTCAATTCCCAGCCTCTTCCTCTCCGCTTCATTCAGATGATAGATATTCGTGTTCGTGCTTTCCGGCGGCTCAATCTTATTTTTGATTCCATCAAGGCCAGCAGTGAGCATTGCTGCAAAGGTAAGATATGGATTACACATCGGGTCAGGACTCCTGAACTCAGCTCTCGTGCTATTTCCGCGAGCAGCAGGGACTCTCACCAGGGCCGACCGGTTGGTTGCACTCCATGAGATATACACCGGAGCTTCATAACCGGGAACCAGCCGTTTGTACGAGTTGATGGTGGGATTGGCTATCCGGGTTATCGCTTTTGCATGCTTCAGGATTCCTCCAATGTAATATAATGCGGTAGTCGACAGTTCCATGGGTGCATCAGGGTCATGGAATGCATTCCTTCCCTCCTTTGCCAGCGACCCGTGGGTGTGCATACCACTCCCGTTGATTCCGGCAATTGGCTTCGCCATGAAGGTTGCATTGAGATCTTTCAGTAAAGCAATGCTCTTTGTAGCAAATTTGAAGGTAATGACCTTGTCTGCAGTAGTAAGTGCTTCACTGTACTTGAAATCAATCTCATGCTGGCTTTCAGCAACTTCATGATGCGAGGCTTCGATCTCAAACCCCATCTGGGTGAGGGCCAGGACGATGTCTCTCCTTACATCCTCAGCAAGATCGGTTGGTGCGAGATCAAAGTAGCCCCCATAATCCTGGAAGGTGGTGGATGGCCTTCCCCCAATCATTTTGAAGAGGAAAAATTCCAGTTCCGGGCCGGTATTGAACGTAAAACCCATTTTTTTGGCATTGGCGATTGCCTTTTTCAGGACATACCGTGGGTCTCCTTCGAAAGGCTTGTCCCCATAGGTATAGATGTCACAGATGAACCGGGCCACCCTTGTATCGATCGGTCTCCAGGGAAGAATCGAGTAGGTGGAGAGATCCGGCTTGAGGAGCATGTCTGACTCTTCAATCCGTGCAAAACCTTCAATGGAAGAACCGTCAAACCAGATTCCTTCAGTAAGAGCCTTTTCAGCCTGCTCAACAGGAATGGCAACATTTTTCGGCTGCCCCTGGATATCGGTAAACTGGAGACGCAAAAATTTCACGAGGTCCGCATCGATACGCTCCAGCATCCCGGACACGACATCTCTGGTCATATGGAAAATAGCTTCTACCCAATTATATTTATACTTACTTGAACATACATTATGAAAACATCACCTGACATTTTTTGTCGGTGTCTGTGGTACTATGTGTGGAATCATCGGTGTAATCGATCGCACCCGCCAGCAGATGGACGGGACAGGGATTCGGTCGGCCCTCTCACAGATGGATGAGCGCGGCTCAGGGGAGGGGGCGGGCTATGCGGTATACGGCGCTTTCCCGGATTTCAAGGACTATTATGCCCTGCATGTCTTTTTTGATAATCCGCATGAGACAAAACCGCTTGTCGAAGAGGAACTCGCAAAATGGGGCATTATTGAACATGATGAAGCTATCCCCACGTATGAACAGGCAAATATCAGGAAGGTACACGTACCCTGGAGATTCTTCTTCAGACCCGATACACACCTGATGCCACGGAGTACTACCCCTGCTGATGACATTGTCACCCATCTGGTGATGAAGATAAATTCCAGCATCCCGGGAGCTCTTGTCTATTCATCCGGGAAGGATATTGCCGTATTCAAAGCGTCGGGATGGCCGGAGGAAGTAGCCGACTTTTACCGGATACAGGATTACAAGGGATATCTCTGGATTGGGCACAACCGTTACCCGACAAACACGCCTGGCTGGTGGGGAGGGGCACACCCTTTCAACCTCCTGCACTGGAGTGTCGTGCATAACGGAGAAATCACCTCGTATGGTACGAATAGGCGCTACATTGAGAGTTATGGATACCGCTGTTCCATGTATACAGATACCGAAGTCGTCGCATACCTCTTCGATCTCCTGATAAGGCGGCATGGGCTATCCATAGAAACTGCCGTGAAAGCCCTTGCTCCGCCATTCTGGGACGAGATCGATCAGATGCCGGACCGGGAGCAGCAGATAATGCGTGCCATCAGGCTCACGTACGGACCTGCCCTCATGAACGGCCCCTTTGCTATTGTGGTAGCAAACCACGACAGCATGGTCGGTTTTACTGACCGGATCAAGCTCCGGCCGCTTGTTTCCGGAGATTTGGGAAACCGGCTCTACATCTCAAGCGAAGAGGCTGCCATACGGACTATGGAGCCGGAGATTGGAGAGATCTTCATGCCGAAGGCCGGTGAGCCGATCATCGGGAGGGTGATCGCATGAGTATCGGAAGTGTCCCACTCCGCTACCGCATCACGGTTGACCATGACCAGTGCATGCTCTGCGGACGTTGTGTCGAGAGCTGTCCTTATGGAGTATTCCGGAAAGAGGGCGAGCATATCCATGTGAACTCCCGGGTATGCGTTGCCTGTCACCGGTGCATTGCGATGTGCCCGAGAGATGCAATCGGCCTTGTTGAGAGACCGGTCGATTACCGGAGTCACCCCCTGTGGACTCCCCAGGTCCGGGAGGCAATTTACAACCAGGCCCGGAGCGGGAAGATCATTCTCTCTGGAATGGGAAATGCAAAGGATTACCCCGTCATCTTCGATCGTCTCGTCCTGGACGCCTGCCAGGTGACAAATCCCAGCATTGATCCGCTCAGGGAACCCATGGAACTCCGGACGTATCTTGGCAAGAAACCCGCACGCCTTGAATTCCGGAAAGTGGGCCAAGACACCATTCTCGAGACAAAGTTGTCGCCCAATCTGATGGTGGAGACCCCGATCATGATCGGCCACATGAGTTACGGGGCGATCAGCCTGAATGCCCAGCAATCACTCGCACGTGCCGTTACTGAATGCGGAACATTCATGGGGACCGGGGAAGGGGGGCTCCATGAATCCCTCTACCCCTACCAGGACCACATAATCGTCCAGGTTGCATCCGGCCGGTTCGGCGTCGATATCAATTATCTGGAAAGGGGCGCTGCGATCGAGATCAAGATCGGACAGGGAGCAAAACCGGGGATAGGCGGCCATCTCCCTGGAGAGAAGGTCTGTGCTGACGTCTCGTGCACAAGGATGATCCCTGAAGGGAGCGATGCAATCAGCCCGGCTCCCCACCATGACATTTACAGCATCGAAGACCTGAAACAACTTGTCCGGAGCCTGAAAGAAGCGACAGAATGGAAAAAACCGGTGTTCGTAAAGATTGCAGCCGTCCATAATTCTGCGGCAATTGCTGCAGGGGTAGCACGGTCCTCGGCAGATGCAGTTGTCATCGATGGGTTCCGGGGCGGAACGGGAGCTGCCCCGCGTGTCTTCCGGGACCATGTCGGCATTCCTATTGAGGCAGCAATCGCCAGCGTCGATGCAAAACTCCGGTCGCAGGGGATCCGGAACGAGGTGTCCATTATTGCCAGCGGGGGAATCCGTGAAAGTGCCGATGTGGCCAAGGTTATCGCCCTGGGTGCCGATGCGGTCTATATAGGCACTGCAGCGCTCGTTGCAATTGGTTGCAGGGTATGCGGGACCTGTTACAAAGGACTCTGTCCATGGGGGATCGCTACCCAGCGGCCGGATCTCGTTGCACGGATCGATCCTGATATTGCCTCAGCGAACGTGGCAAACCTCATTCATGCATGGACACTCGAACTCTCTGAGCTGATGGGAGCGGCAGGTATCAACAGCATCGAATCGTTGCGGGGCAATCGTGACCGGCTGAGAGGGTACCTGCTCGATGAAAGTATCATGAACGTTCTTGACATCAAGACGGTGGGCGCATGACTCCGGTGGCGGATACAATCCGAATCGATGCAAAGGGGATGCATTACACACCGCTCAACGTGGCTATCCGTGCGGCGGTTGCTTCCGGTGTCCGAAAGATAGAGCTGGATCATGTCATGGGGCAGAGATTTATCGCTGACGGACTCCGGGGAGATGTGGAGATTGTCATCAACGGGGTGCCCGGGGGTGACCTTGGGATGTTCATGAGCGGACCTACCTGTATCGTTCATGGCAACTGCGAACATGCACCAGGAAATACGATGGATTCCGGAACAATTGTCATTCACGGGAATGCAGGAGATGCGGTGGCGCATTCGATGCGGGGTGGAAGTATCTTTGTCCGGGACGATATTGGATACCGCGGGGGAATTCACATGAAGCAGTACAAAGAGAAGCGCCCTGTTCTTGTCATCGGCGGTTCTGCCAGGGCTTTTCTCGGGGAGTATATGGCCGGGGGCCTTATCCTCATCCTTGGGAGGAGAGGAGCGTATCCTGATATCGACAGAGGTATCGGTTCAGGCATCCATGGTGGCAAGATAATTATTCGCGGACGTGTAAACGATCAGAACCTCGGCGTCGGTGCAAAGAGCAATGACATCACCATTGAGGAGCGAGAAGAGATCATCCCTCTCCTCAAGCAGTTTGCCGGATTTTTTCAACTTGATCCCGAATCGTTTGTAAATGACCGGTATTATGTCATCACGCCCGCGAGCGCCCGTCCATTTGCAGGAAAATATACCTGGGAGATGTGATGACGATGAGAAACAGGAGGAGTTACCGGGATCTCAAAGCCGAGGTCTGGGATCGCGGGATCTGTGCCGGCTGCGGGGCGTGCGTTGCGGTCTGCCCGGCAGATGCAATCTGTTTTGGTGAAACAGGGGGAACGCCCTGCCCTTCCAACATCGGCTACTGCAAAGAGGCTCATGACGAAGTACCCTGTGGGGCCTGTTATTATGCCTGTCCCAGGACAAGCGAGCCTAAAGCAGAGGCGCTTGGGCCTTACCAGACAGTCATCACGGCAAAGGCGGGATTTGACGTACCGAAACGACAGAGCGGCGGAGCTGTCACGGCGCTTCTTGCCAATGCGCTGGAAGAAGGTATGATCGATGCCATTGTCACGGTCAGCGAGGACCGGTGGACACTCAAGCCTTCCTCGGTGGTCATCACTTCATCCGAGGAACTTATCCACCAGGCCGGGAGCCGTTATAACTGGTGGGTCCCGCTTGTTGCGGCCCTGAAGACCGCGGTTATTGAACGCAAGTTCCGCAGGATTGCAGTGGTGGGTGTGCCCTGCGTTGTCCAGGCGCTCCATTCGATACGGACCAGTGACCATGACCTGCTCAAGCCCTATGGCAGATCCATCCGTTTTATCATCGGGTTATTCTGCACCGAATGTTTCGATTATGCCGCCCTTGTTGAAGGGAAACTGAAAAAGGAATACCAGGTTGACACCTGGAAGGTCGGGAAGATGGATGTGAAGAAAGGCAACCTTGAAATTACCATGAAAGACGAATCTTCCCTGCTTCTCCCGATGAATCAACTTGCAGACACGGTCAGGCCCGGCTGCCATACCTGTGTTGACCTGACGGCGGTCTATTCTGATATCTCTGCCGGTGCGGTCGGATCTGCACCCGGGTTCACAACCCTGGTCATCAGGAACGACGTGGGCCGGATGATTATGGAGAGCGCGGTGAAGAACAAAAAGATGGTAATCGGGCCGGAAGCAGACATTGCCGCAATAGAACGGCTCGCTTCCTTTAAAGTACAAAAAAACAGGCCCAAAAAAATCCTTTAAATTTCATTTTATTTCTAAAAAGAATTGATATTTATCGAGATTATACCGGAGAGTTATATCTTTTATCCAAAAGGTTCTATTATAGAAATGGCATATTATACAAAAATGGAAACGCATAAATTATCACTCCATATCTTTATTCCAGCACAATTTCCGAACCTTTTGCGTGAAATATTGGGTTACTTTTATATACTATCGTTTCAAACGGTGTTTTATTCCCATTCGGATAAGGGAGCACTGCTAACCCTGTGATTGGAAAAAGGGCGCTGCAGAGAAAAAAATGTCCGGGTTCTCACCAGATCTGGTGACAATCACCAAATGAACTGAAGATCAGTCATGACAGGGCGGTATGCCGGTCTCTACAACTGTCAGCAGAGATAATGAATCTGCTGGCAGTGGCGTGGTGGCTGAAGGGCTGGCAGGCCGGAGTGTCATGTACAAGGAGGAAATCTATGTCAAGGTGGCCAATTATTGGAAAATCACGGACAGCAATGGCCGTGTTGCTCGTGCTGAGCTGCATGCTTCTCTTCCAGGCAGGCTCAGCGCAAGGTGGAACGTGTCCTGACTCAAAACTTACTGATGTCGAGCACTACGTCGATTGCAATTACGACTTCCACATCCTGTTCCATTCGCATCAGGGACTTGTCAAAGACATAAACGGATTCTGGGTGTATTTTGATGATCAGGTGGTCACAGAACCAGGATTTAACAAAGATTGTGTCAAGATCCGGGTGGATGACGGAACCTGGAAGACTGTTACGAAAGTAGAGCTGTACGACAAAGACAGTGAAACAGAGTTTCCGGCTTTACCCGATTTTGCACCCGAGGATGCCTCAATGGCGGTAAAGATCTGGATCTCAGAAAGCATCCCGATGGATACTGATGTCGAGATTTGGGTCACATGTCTCACCTGTCCGGAAATCGCTCACTGTCCTTATCAGGATTGCGAACCCTGTGATGTGTGTAAGGAATTCAAGGTCTGGTTAAGCACCGATCAGCTCTGCACGGCAGAGAGCGACCAGATTGTGAAAGTAACTGCATCTGCAGGTACCGGCGGATTCGTGATGTATCCTCCGACCGGGGACAGTGCAGCGCCCGATTTTGACAAGTACTTTGAATTCGAGGCAACACCGACCTACCTGATCAAGGGAGACAGCTACGTCATTGACACGATCTATATCACCTCTTTGTGTGATAACAAAACAACATCGATTGTCTACAGGAATGGCACAGTTCAGGCAACGTACACCTTTGAACCGTTGATGTGCCCGTACATGATCAGAGCAACATTCCTCAAGGAGCCCGTGTATGCATACCTAAAGTACCAGCTTCCCCAGAGTGAATGCGGAGACATCATAAAGGTCAAAGTGTGGGGATCCGATTCCGATGTGTGTAAAGACTGCGGTTATGTCACGGTAAAAGACAAGATCCAGCCGGTGCTAAACTTTACGGATGATCTCTATAATGGCGGGATTTCTGCGGACTTCAGAGTGGAAGGATGGGATTCAGGCACGGTATTTTATACCTATGATAACTCCGGAAGCACAGATGGAACCACTTCCTCAGGTGAAATACCAGAAGTAATTGTTATTTCCCCACCCACAGAGAATCCGGAAACCTACAAGGTCACTTACGATGATGATGACACACTCACTGGCCCGCAATATGCGACCATCACAATTCTTCCCAATGGTCAATGGGTATGGGCACCCTATCTGCCCGATGATGTTACTAATATTGTGAGCATCGAATCCCAAAGGCCAGCCTGGCAGATGGTAACACAGAATTATCTTGACTGCCACAAGGACTACGAAGGCCTTATCGGGATGGTGGTAGAGGTCGACAACGGCACCTACAAAGAAACAGTCGAGATTGATACTCCTGGTGTTCACCTGAAGAACAAGGACGGTGCATCACCGGTTATCGATGCACAAGGTCTGACTCCGAAAGGAGACGGTGACAAGACCGGTGCAGTATTCCTTTCCGCAGGTTGTACTGATATAGAAGGGTTTAGCATCAAGAACTCCAAGACAAACGGCGTGCTGGTATCTCTATCAAGTCCAAAATGCAAAGAAGCGACGATTCACGACAGCGATAAAGGACGCGGGTGCAATGAGACAACAGGTTGTAAAGAAGTAGAGTGCACTGATGTTAATGTCCCATGCTGTCGTGGCAGGGTAAACATTGTCAAGAATGACATATTCAACAACTGTGAGAACGGTATCTACGTCAATGGCAAGGCAGTGGTCCTGATCTCTGAAAACGAAATCCACGACAACATCGACGATGGTGTAGATGCAGGCTGTCTCCAGTGTGGTGTTGAATGCATCGATCCGAAGGCTGTCACCCACTGGCCGGCCTGCAGCGAGATCGTCTATAACACGATTTACCACAACGGCCACTTCCCCGAAACAGGAGTGGCACCTGAAGGTGAGTGGGAAGTCGTTGACGCACAGGGACAGATGCATTTCACCAGTGATCCCACTGCCTGTGGGGCCTTACCTGGATGGACCGATGCAGGTATCCAGATCCGTTGTGTCGGAGATGCTGAGTGCGGGATACCATGCACCGAGTGTAAAACGAGACCTGGGACCCCTGACGAGTCTGCAGTAGAACAGAAACCCTGTACTGATGATTTGTGCAAAGCTGGCGAATGTTGTTCAGGCACATGCCCCCTGCCCGATTTCCCCCCCAATCCTGATGGATGCAGCGATTGTTATGGGCGGCTCTACATCAAATACAACAATATTACCGCCAATTACGATGCAGGTATCTATCTGATGAGAGACGCCACGCAGGGTGGCCACATCATCATCCAGGAGAACCAGATCCACGAGAACCGTATCTTCGGTCTCCTCACCGAAGCTGCAAACCCCGAGAGAATCGATTTCAAGTGGAATGACATCTGGTGCAACAGATACTGGGGTGTGAAAAACCTTGCATGCTGCGACCTGATTGCCAAAGAGAATTACTGGGGTCACATCAGCGGACCGAGTGCGGGACCAGCACCAATCGTGGACTGCATCGATTGCCGCTGCCACGAAATAGATCAGCGGAGTGACGCCCTCGGCAAGGGTGACGAAGTAAGCCACCGGGTCCATTACAACCCATGGCTGTACAGCCCCTGGACCTGTCTCGATGGTTCATGCGGTCCGGCAATGATGTTTGGCTCGGACAGCCTGCTCCTCCAGTGTGGATGGAACACCCTGTCGGTCCCGATAAAACTTGCACCCGAAGCTGATACCTTCAGGGAGATTGCAGGCCTTGGCAACTTTATCACCCAGGATAACTTCGTATGGGTGCTCCGGTGGGATGCAGTTGCTGACAAATGGGTGGATGCCGGATCCAGCGGTGAGCAGATTATACCAGGCCGCGGGTATTACATCAAGATGAAAGAAGAGTCAAGGTTCCCGGTTCTCTACAACGCCGGACCCTCACCAGGGCTCACCGACATTCCCCTTGAATCAGGATGGAACCTGATCGGCTCAACATGGGGTATTGATCGCTGCGATGGAAAGTCGAGAGGCGATGAAGGCCGTTGGGCAATCGCCAGCCCTGACGTGAGGGA
>CAZRAQ010000038.1:0-474 GCA_964598015.1 uncultured Methanoregula sp.
CACGACAACCGTGACCTCGGTTCCGACTACGGGCAGCAAAGCAACGATCTTTGTAAGCAGCGGCGATGGTGTGGGGAGTACCACATCAACCAACGGTACCGAAACGGTTCTTCCCGAAACGCTTGAAACCACCCCTGTTGCCACTACCCCCATACCAGCCGTGCAATCATTCTGGGATCAGCACCCCCGTGCATGGCTGATTCCATTTGCTATCGTGATTCTGCTCCTTGCGGGGCTCGCTTATTACACCTATCGAAAAGAACAAGCTGGATCTCCCCCCGAACAATAATAATTTTTCGCCCCCTCGCTATTTTGATTGGGGAGAAGAGAATCGATGTTTCTGTCCGGGATGCCAATTTTCGTCACTGAACCGCCACCGGGGTGTCCTTTTGGGGGCGGCGGCTCGGTATCGCAATGGGCTGGTGTGAGGGAGGTCAGCCCCCTCATAATGAGGCCGGTCCATCTCTCTTACCC
>CAZRAQ010000038.1:484-19643 GCA_964598015.1 uncultured Methanoregula sp.
AGCTGGATCTCCCCCCGAACAATAATTCTTTTTACCTTCTCGCTGTTTTGATCGGGGAGAAAAAAATCTGTTTTTTATCAGGAATACCAATTTTCATCACTGAACCGCCGCCGGGTGTCCTTTTAGGGGCGGCGGCCCGGTATCGCAGGGGGTGGTGTGGGGGAGAAAAGCCCCCTCAAAATGAGGTCGGTCCATCTATCTTCCCCGCACCAGAGAGAAAAAAACCAATTTTTTATTCCTGACAAGAGAGGAGGAGTGAAAATGCATGTTCTCCAGCGATGATGAAAGATCCATTCTGCTCCTCGCATTGACTTTAAAACCTCGAAAAACAAATCTGATATGAGGGCGTGGGGAAGGGACAGCTGATGAACACGACACGGTTGAAACTGCAGCAATCATGAGTTATCTTGTCTATATTGCCCTCTTTGGGGCAGCAGTTGTTTTTTTCCTGTGGCTGCGCGATGCCAGGATTTTTTACCGGACGGGTCTTCCGGGTTACCGGAAAGCAGCGTACAAGGGCGTTTTATTCGGAGCCCTGGCTATTCTCGGTGTCGCAATTACCCTGTACTCACTTGAGCTCCTCGGCCTAGGCCTCATCCTCGCCGCCCTCTATCTGCAGGGAAAAGAGGAACGGGAAAAGATCTGGGGATCGGAGGATACGTTGGACCGGTTCCTTGGAAAGGCACCGATGGGAAAAGGGATACGGAAGAAAGAGGCCTGAACGGAATGCTACAAAAACCACGAGGCACCAGGGATTTTCTCCCCGACGAGATGGAGCAGAGGCGGGAGATCGAGGGCAGGATGCGCGAGATTGGGCGACGGTGGGGATACCGTGAGATCTGTACCCCTGAATTCGAAGAACTCGAGCTCTTCACGATCCGGTCAGGCGAGGGGATAATCCAGGAGATGTACGTCTTTGAGGACAAGGGCGGCAGGATGATGGCGCTTCGCCCTGAGCTCACTGCACCGGTCCTGAGGATGTACGTCAACGAAGGGAAAACCCTGCCAAAACCACTCCGCTGGTATTATTTTGCCGACTGCTTCCGGTATGAGCGGCCGCAGAAAGGTAGGTACCGCCAGTTCTGGCAGTTCGGGGTGGAACTGATTGGGGTTGATTCCGCCCTTGCAGAGGCTGAGATCATCCTGCTTGCCGAAGAGATCCTCTCGACGACCGGCATCTCTTTTTCGATCCATGTCGGCCACCTGGCACTGATGCGGAGTATGTTGTCCGGGGTATCCGAACCTGAGCAGAGAATAATTCGGAAGTTCCTCGACAAAAAGGATTTTGACGGACTTGCTGATCACCTTTCCCAAAAAGGGATGCAGGATCTCTATACCTCCCTGACCCATCTGGCCTCATCCAGGAATTTGCAGGAGGTGTTTGCGATCACAGGAGATCTGCCGGAACGGGAGAGAATTGAGGAGTTATTCTCGATCCTCGATCAGTACGGGATCCCCTATACCCTCGATCCGGCTATCGCACGGGGTCTTGATTATTATACCGGGATGGTCTTTGAGATCTTTGCCAACAACCTCGGCACCGAGAACCAGGTACTCGGGGGCGGGACCTACAGGCTCGCCCATCTCTTCGGAGGAGAGGATACCCCTTCCTGCGGGTTTGCAATCGGGTTTGACAGGGTGATGGTCTCAAGAGGGGATCAAGGGCCCCCCCGCCGGCTGATTGCCGGGATCGCCCATACCCCCGAAGGCAGGGACTGGGCGCTCACGGTTGCCCGTACATTACGGGCTGCCGGGATACGGACCGAGCTGGACCTGTCCGGGCGATCCATCGGCCAGCAGCTCTCCCGTATCTCAAAATCCGCTGACTATGCCCTGATCATTGGGGAGCGTGAAAACACAACACAGATGGTGACAGTAAAGGAACTCCTGTCAGGGGTGCAGAAACAACTCACCCTGCCCGATGCAGTCCGCGAGGTGAACGGGAGTGAGCCTCGCTGAGGACCTGGCGTCGCAGCAACGGAGTATCAGCGTTGCAGAGTTCTTTGAGCGAAACAAGCATCTCCTTGGCTTCGATTCTCCGACAAGAGGGATCATCACGACAATCAAGGAAGCAGTGGATAACGCCCTTGATGCCTGTGAGGAAGCCATGGTGCTTCCTGACATCTTTTTAGCAGTAACGAAACAGGACCGGGAGATCTACCGGATCATAGTAGAGGACAATGGTCCAGGAATTGTCCCCCGACAGATCCCGTATGTCTTTGGGAAACTGCTGTACGGATCAAGATTTCACCAGATAAAACAGAGCAGGGGTCAACAGGGAATCGGGATAAGCGCTGCGGTGCTCTATGCACAACTCACGTCCGGACTGCCTACATTCGTCATCTCCCGGACCGGACCGGAACAACCGGCGTACGAGTTCGGGATACAGATCAATATCGAGACAAATGAGCCGGATGTTGTCACCAGGCGTGAGGTGGAATGGGACCGGACCCATGGCACACGCATCCAGATCGAATTCAGGAGCACCCTTGCCGCAAAGAAACGGCTGATAGAGTATCTCAGGTATACCTCCATAGTCAATCCGCATGCCCGGATCCGGCTTGAGATGGATGACGAAACATTCCTGTTTGACAGGGTCAGTGACGAGGTGATCCCTTGTCCCAGAGCGATAAAGCCGCACCCCCACGGGATCGAGGTCGGCCAGATCAGGCGGATGCTCCCTTCCGGCCCGGGCACCCTTGCATCGTTCCTCACGGGCAGTTTCTCAAAAGTCGGGACAAAGACCGCAGAGGAGATCTGCAAAAAGGCAGGGCTTTCCTGTGCTTTGGAGGCCCAATCGCTCTCTCCAGAGGAGCAGAAACGGCTGGTGGATGCAATGCAGGCGGTGAAAGTCCCCTCGCCGCAAATCTCGCAGTGTCTCTCCCCGATCGGTGAAGACCTGATTACGAGGGGGCTTGAAAAAGAGTTCCAGATGGACTTTATCAAAGCACGGACCCGGCCAGGCTCGGTCTTCTCGGGGCACCCGTTCATTGTGGAAGCTGCCATAGGATATGGCGGGAAACTGCCTGCAGAAGGGAATGCACAGATACTCCGATTTGCAAACCGGGTACCCCTCATGTACCAGCAGGGGGCATGTGCCATCACATCGGTCATTTCCGGAATGAACTGGAAGACCTATGCTGTCGCACAATCAGGACTGCCTACGGGTCCCCTCCTTATCCTGGTACACGTCGCATCGACCAGTGTCCCTTTCACAAGCGAGAGCAAGGATGCCATTGCCTCTATCCCTGAGATCGAGAAGGAGATTGTGCTCTGCCTGCAGGACCTTGCCCGGGACCTGAAGAACTTCCTTTCCCGGCGGGACAGGAACCGGTTGCAGGAAGATCGGGCGCGGGCTGTCTGTGCGATACTCCCGGAACTGGCTGAAAAGGTGGCAGAGATCGTGGAACTTCCACAACCAGACATATCCCAGATCGAGGGAAAGATCATGCATAAACTCGTTGTCAGGCAGGGGACGAAGGATGGTCACGTAACAATCGAGATAAAAAATTACACAGGCAGCCAGGCTTTGCTCTCTCTTTATACCATCTCAACAGATCCGGGTGAGGATGCACAGCCCCCTCCGGATTTTGTCACACGCCTGGATGCAGAGTTCACCAGGGTTTGGCGGGTAGAGGTCGGTCCTGGCGAAGCATGGAAGACCGGATATTCGGGATCCGCACGAGTATCCGTTGAGATACGGGGAGTTGATCCCCGGAGCGTGGTAATGGTGGATCGGGATGATTAAGCAAGAGCTTGACCTGCAGGCGGCAGGGAGACTTGTCGGAATCGCACGGAAGTGGTATGACCAGATGGTAGAAGGCCTCATCCCCTCCATATCGCTGCCGACAAGGACAAAACAGAATATCGAGTATGATGATGCATCCGAGGTCTGGAAATACGGAGATCGGGAGAGTATCCGTTCAGCAGGGACGGCAAAAAGTGCCCTGCATCTCCTGAAAATGGCCTATGTCATCTGGTTTCTCAGAAAACAGATCGGAGAGAACCGGTCATCAACCTTAAGAGAGCTTTACTATATCTCGGAAGGCTGGAAGAAAGCAAAGTTCCAGGCACAGGATGAAAGCAATTTCCTGATTGAGGATCTTGAGATCCTCACCGACATGCAACGGGAGGCGTTCCATCTTCGTCCCGAGGAGGATGGCGCGACCGTCTTTGGGCCTCTGAAGCTGCGTGAACTGACACGGCGAGGCGAGCGTGATATTCACTGCCAGGACGACATTGGCGAGGCAGGGTACCAGATCCCCACGAACGTGGAGACGGTCGAGCTGCTCGAACACGACGCCAGCTTTGTGATTGCGATCGAGACGGGGGGTATGTATGCACGCCTCATCGAGAACGGGTTTGATGGCGATCATCGTGCGATCCTCGTCCACCTGAAAGGGCAGCCGGCTCGATCGACACGGCGTATCCTCAACCGGATCAATTCCCAGTTCAACCTTCCGGTCGTCGTTTTCACCGATGGAGACCCCTGGTCTTACCGTATCTATGCAAGTGTTGCATACGGCGCAATCAAGAGTGCCCATATCTCTGAGCTTCTTGCAACCCCGAAAGCACAATTTATCGGAGTACAGCCGAGCGATATCAGGGATTACAACCTGCCCTCGGATCATCTGAATGAGAAGGATATCGCAGCGCTCAAAAGTGAGCTCTCTGATCCCCGTTTTGCTACATCGTACTGGAAGGAACAGATCGAGCTTCAGCTGAAACTCAACCTCAAATCAGAACAACAGGCATTTGCTGCAAAAGGGCTTGACTTCGTTACAAAGGAGTATCTGCCCGCACGCCTCTCTGACATGGGGATCATCTGACCGCGGCGAGTACCGTACCCCTGCAATCGCCGCAGATCAACTTGATCGCTGTCCATGGAACGACCACCCCGATTCAGGGTATTTCCAGGTCTTATTGCGCTATTTTTTAGAACAAATTGATGTTTTTTTCGCTACACAAAGAACCTGAACATCACCCATGCGATAAGCAGCATGACAATCGAATATTTCAGGCCGGCTACCACTCTCCCCTCCCCCATCTGGCCGGCAACGAGACCTGAAAAGAAACCCTGGATAAGCGCAGCATGGGTGAAGATCCTCGTATAGAGAGGGAGATCGACACTCCCGCCGAACTGGGCTGCCCCAGACGTTGTGCTGGCAGCACTTCCGGCATTCGCCATGACGGACAGGAAGGTCGTGACAAGGATATAGATAACAAAAACAAAGACCAGAAATGAGATAAAGACAATCACTACGTAGATGAGCATGTTGTTCTTGCGTTCAGTCCGCAGGATGACATATTCGTAACTGTCCTTGGCTGCAGCCCTGAGCACCTCGCTGATGTCCCCTCCGGCTTTGCTTGCCTTTGCAATCAGGTCTATGCTCCGGTCGGTGAGGGGTGTTGCCAATCGTGCCCTGAACCGCTGGATCGCATCGATGAACGTAGTATTCCAGGACATCTCATTGTCAAGCCTCCTCACATACGGTGTCAGTGTGCTGTAATCGCTCTGTGCAACGAGGTGGACCGCGTGTGGCAGCGTCATTCCCGACTCATTCATGCCGGCCAGATCCCGGTAGAAATTCGGCAGAGCTTCCTCGATGTGCTGTCTTCGCCATGATTCCCTGAAATCAAGGAACGCCAGCGGGATTGAAACGATGAGTATTGCAAAGACAGCCAGGTCGTCGATGCCAGTCGAAGTAAAGAGGGCCCCCATCCCGTAATCGGTGATGAGGTATGCTGTTCCGAGGATAAATATAGCCAGGGCGACGGGTATAGTGATAAAGAGGGTCTTTTCAGGCTTTTCAGTGATCACGCGAACGGGGTGCTTGAGCAGAAGGCCGATGCCGTGTTCGGCTGCCCGGTGTTTCTCGATCCGGGAGGTGATGACGCTGCTCTCTTCTTCGAATACCTTCTTCTCCTGCTCGCCAAGTTCCACCTGGGCAGGACTCTTTTTGGAAAACAACTGTGAAAATCCGCCGACTCTTCCCAGCTCCTTTCCAGGAAGGGAAAGCGGTGCGACCTGATCCGCTGAACCATTCGACTTTCTTTTCCCGGAAAAAATGTCTTTTATCGGCATAATCAGGACTCCGGCGTCATTGCACTGATAAGGATCACAAATCCGATACTCCCAAGCGGAATGATGAGATAGATAATGATATAGAGGAATATGGGCTGCGCCTGGCGGGAAAGGATGGACATGATGGACTGGAGGATGATCAGAAAGAGGGGTCCGGCCACCATGGCAGTCACATACGATTCAGCAATCAGCCCGAGCGTATCCAGGAACAACTTCTGATTCTGACTGTTCTCCAGGGAGTACTGTTCTGCCTTGGTCCTGAAATATTCAGTCAGGTTGCTCCCGCTCGAGATGCACCCCATAGCACCCTGTAAGAATTCTCTCATCCGGTAACTCGGGGTTGTTGAGGAGACGATATGAAGTGCATCGATCAGGTCCTTCCCGAAGAGATCGATCTCGAGTGTAATAAAACGAGCCTCGGTCGCACTCTCCTTGTATATCGTGCTGCTGCCGAGCTGCCGGAAGATTTCAGCTGGGGAAATTCCCGCAGAGGACATGGCCGTCACATAATTGATGGCATACGGGAGGGTGGCATCGATATTCCGTTGCCGGTTCCCGGCAACAAATTTAGGGTAAAGCAGAAATACCAGGAACGTGATCCCACAAATCACGGAAAATGAGATAATACAGGCAAGAACAGTCCCGATGAGGAGCGAATAAGGGGTGAGCATCAGCAGGAATCCGGGAACTGCTCCATGGTAGGTGAACATCCCGGGGACATTGAATAGCCATGTGAACGCTCCGATAAGGATTGCACCAATTGTCCCGATGATGACTGAGCCAAGGTATGCTGTGGACAGATATACCTCGAATGGCACTTTCATCCGGGCGTTCAGAAGCAGGTTCCTGAGATCTGCATACTTGTCCCGTTTTTTTCCTGCAATTTTACCGAGCAGCCTGAAGGCTACACGCTCAAAACTATTCATAGAGGTCAGCTCGCACTATTTCCATGATTTTTGTCGGATCCCTGTAATACTGGATAAGAATATTGGAAACATCCCGATATTCACGGATATTTTTGACCCGCATCCATTCAAGCACTTCCTGTCTCATCTTGAGCTCTTCCCTCATCCTGTTTTCAGTCCAACCGCGGGATTCCATGATATCCTCGAGCACGAATGACTTCCCTGAATAGGTGATCTCATCGGTAACCGGGTGCCAGCGGAACACTTCGTTGGTGATGAGCTCGTTTGTCCTCGGATCGATGTCGAGGATCTCCACGATCTGCTTACTTCTCCTGATGCGCTGGCCCCCGATGCGTGCCTGTACCTGCACTGATACCAGATCGAGTGCAGAGAGCATATTGCGGGGTACATCAAGCGGCGGATTTTCAAGACGGTGTACGATACTGGCTACAGAATCTCCATGTATGGTGGAGAATGTCACGTGGCCGGTGCTCATCGCCTGGAAGAGCGTCAGGGCTTCCCTCCCTCTCACCTCTCCCACGAGCAGATACTCAGGCCGCTGACGGAGCGCAGCCTTCAGCAGATCATACATATCGATCTCTCCCCTCCCCTCCGTGTCAAAAGAGGTACGCGTCACACTCGGTATCCAGTTTGGATGGGGCAGTTTCAGTTCTCTTGTATCCTCAAGGGTAACGATCTTTGCAAGAGGGGGAATAAAGAGCGAAATGGCGTTCAGCGAGGTGGTCTTTCCAGAAGCGGTGCCCCCGGCAAATATACATGATTTCCCGCTCTCGACCGCAAGCCAGAGGAATGCGATCGAGAGAGGGGAGAAGGTTGACCATTCAATGAGATCGGTGGGGGTGATGGGTTCGGACTTGAATTTGCGGATGGTGTAGGTTGAGCCGTGAGCTGTGACTTCTGTTCCGAGTGTCATCTGGACACGGGAACCGTCATGCATCGTTGAATCAAGCATGGGCTCGGCAATAGAGATGTATTTTCCTGACCGCTGGGCAAGTTTTGTCACAAAAGAGTCCAGTTCTTCAGGAGTTCTGTAACGGAGGTTCGTCCGCATCGATTCGTAGCGGGTATGGTACACAAACAAGTGTATATTCACCCCGTCACATGAGATATCCTCGATATATTTGTCGTGCATGATCGGATCGATCATCCCGTTTCCAAGGAACTCCTTATACATGGAGTAGAGAATCTTCTCCCGTTGGACAGGGGTGAGGTGAAGGCCAAAATCCGCGATCACTTCATCAGATACGGTACGAAGGATGCTCCGTGCCTGGTCGTCAGGCATATTCTGGGTATTGACATCGAGCCGTTCAAAGATGCGCTCTTTTATCTCGATGAACAATTCCTCCTCAGCTTTTTTCAGCACCGGCTCCAGGATCTCGTAGGTGTTCTCATGGGTGGCACGGTCATAGGTGATCCTGATATATCCGTATGGCTCATTTACCGGGTAGAGCTCGATCTCCTCGATCCCTTTTTTAGGACGAAATGTCAGGTCCACTAGAGGGCCATGGATCTTTCTGTCGTATTCCGTGACCTCTTTGAGGATATCTCGCAAAGGATTCATTTTTTTCAATATGCTCTTTTTTGGAGATCCGGCCTTGATCGTGGTGATCGTAGCCATGGTTCCCTGTAATTCTTTTCCACCGAGAGCATTCTCATTGTAGGCGGGGATCTGCCCGGAACTTTTGAGGTCAACTATTTTGGCCGGGGCCTTGATCTTCAGCTCATCCACTTCGAATGTGGCACTTTTCGGGAGGATCAGGCCTGGCAGATAGTCGATCTCATCAATCGTTACCACTATATCTTCCCGGACTGGCTGCTCTTCTGACCAGGGCGTTTTTTTTCCCGGCTCAAACCTGGGGGCTGCAAACCTGCGGTTTACAATCTCCCCCCTCTTATTTTCAAAATCTGAATGGTCGTACGGCATGGCAGGCGATGAAGCCGGAACATCAGGAGGCGTTCTCTGATCCTCATCGCCTTTTATCGGAGCAGGTGAGTATTTTGAAGCGGAGGGGGAGCCAAGTTCCAGATTTGTGGTTTCGGATTCCCAGAGATCGAGATCCACAACCCCTGAATCTTGCTGTTTTCCCTGTGTCAACTCGTCGTCAGGCTTTTGAACATTCCCTCTTCGCACAAAAATTTTTTTAAATGTTGATGTTTTTTTCGTCTCACCATCTGCCAGGCTAGCCTCACGAAATTTTTTCGATACTCCAATCCTTCTTCTTATAGGATCACCTTCGCTTGGAGGTTCCTGATAGCGAGCCGTATCAGACCGGGGTTTGCATCAGCTCTTTTTAGCAGACAGAGGAAAAGGTCGCCGTAGGGAGCAACGATACATTTCCTTTCACCTGCTTCAAGGTTGATCTGTCCAAGTACTCCCATCTTCATATCCCCGCCAATTTCTTTCCTACCCTCAGAAAATCGCCTTCCCAACCCAATCAGCCTTCTTTCCGACCTCCAGAATGCTGAACGAATAATGGTTGGTAAAATGACTTTTGCCATAAATCCTGCATGAGTACATAATCCTCTCCGCCATATCCGGGTTCAATAGGAGAGAGGATGAACGGTTCACTACCCTTGATAAGGTAAATCGCTTTGTCCCCATACAGCTCTCCCATGTTGTCTGCAACGACCGTTTCTTCCAGATACCCATTGAAAAACAGGAAATAGGGTTTTTTCTTTGTGCACTGTTCACCGCAATACAATGGAAATTTCTCTCGTGTGCATACTCCAACAGGTCAGTATAAGGAATAATGCCGGCAGGAGAAAACCCATTCACCAGGTCATCTATGATATCATACGTGAAGAAACGATAAGATCCTCTTTTTCTTCTTTTTTTCCATGATCCTGTCTTTATTTGCTGAAGGGAGCAGATTGTCTTATTTCCTATCCTTCCTGCCTGCCAGAGGGAAAGAGACATATTAACGAGAAAGAAGATCCTGTACAGGAGACCATTGATATCCCTGCTCATCATTCCTGCCCTGGCGATCATGGCAACACTCTGTTACGCCTCATCACTGGATATCCGGGAGCGAAGAGTGCCTTTCCGCACATGGTACCCGATGGTTGCGGTGAGCATCCCTTTTACCGCTTTATTCTATGGGAGTCTTCTTTATTCCGGGGATTTCACCCGCTTGGTATACCTGGCCCTGATGGCCCTCTCTTTCTCACTTTTATTCCACCTCTTCGCATATTTCCATCTTTTTGGAGGTGCTGATGCATGGGCATTGATATTCATATCGCTCTGTATCCCGGCATTTCCCGTAACACCCCTTTTCGGTGTACCTCCTCCCGCTTTTTTCCCTTTCAGTGTTCTGATGAATGCCGTTCTCCTCAATCTCTTCATTCCTGCCGGGATTTACCTGTATAACCTGAAGAAAGGGAACAAGGCACCATTTCCTTACAGGTTCCTTGGATTCCCGGTTGAAGGGGACCATATAGAGGAGAGTTATGGCTACGTGATGGAAAAGATCGCTGAGGAAGACCGGAAGATACAAAGATCTTTTACCGGTGTTCACGAGATGATTGGTAGCCTGGTAAGCGGCAAAGCACGGATCTCCACGCTTGACCTCCGCCGAAATCCTTGTGAATACCAAAAGGAGCGTGAATTGTACGGCAAAGCAGGGAGGGTATGGATATCCTACGGGATACCCTTTATAGTTCCGATTGCCGCAGGTCTGATCACTGCCCTCATTTTTGGGGATATTTTTTTTAGTCTGATGCAGCTTCTCTTTGGAGTCAACTATGCTTAACCTACATTATACCGATGGCCTGATTCCGGTCGTGGTACAGGATATCATGACCCTTGAAGTACTGATGGTAGCCTATGCAGATCAAGAGGCGGTCCGGCTTACCAGAAAAACCGGGTTTGCACATTATTTCAGCCGCAGCAGAAAAAAGATCTGGAAGAAAGGGGAGGAGAGCGGCCACTTCCAGAAAGTACGGCGGATCCTGGTCGACTGTGATGAGGACTGTATTCTCTACCTTGTCGAACAGACCGGTGCTGCCTGCCATACCGGGTACCAAACCTGTTTTTACAGAACAATTGATAATGAGATCACCGCTGAACAGGTGTTTGATCCTTCAGAGGTATATGCCCATAAAGGTGAATGAGAAACTGCGATAAAGGTGATGATTCAAAAAACCCGGAATAGCAATACGTAAAAGATCTACAACTCGATGATGAGGGTCCGGAACCGTGTCTACTGGTCATGACACGAATTAATTTTCCAAAATCCCTGTTCTTATGTCAGGATGGTGCCTGCGTGAGTAGTTGAGAGTGTGCAGATCCTTCCTGCTGCCAGGGTTATCCCCATGAACCGACAGGGAAAAATAATAACTTCAGAATTGAAATAAAATACTCGCTGGAATAATCCAGAACAGAATGTATAGCAATTCAGAGAATAGTAAATAGAACAAAAATAGGTGATAACTTTTGAAATTAGTACCTGATACAAGCGTCGTTATAGATGGCCGCATCACCTCAATGATAAAAACCGGTGAATATAAAGGTGCATCAATAATCATCCCCGAAGCGGTTGTGGCTGAACTCGAGGCCCAGGCCAATCAGGGACGGGAGATCGGCTTTTCCGGTCTGACCGAACTTCAGACCCTTTGCAGGATGGCAGAAGAGGGTATTATCCAGATCAGTTTTTCCGGAGTGAGGCCTACCCTCGAACAAGTCAAGCTTGCCAGTGGGGGAGAGATTGACGCGCTGATACGGAACGCCGCGATAGAGCATGATGCCAAGTTTATCACAAGTGATAATGTGCAGGCAGAGGTGGCAAAGGCGAAGGGACTGGATGTGTTGTTCCTCCGGCCTCAGATCGAAGGATTCACGCCCCTTGCAATAGACCAGTTCTTTGACGAGCATACCATGGCCGTATATCTCAAGGAGAGAGTATCCCCCATGGCACGGAAGGGAACTGTAAAAGAGATGCGGCTCGTGAAGATACGGGAACAACCGCTTACGGATTACGAACTGAGGAATATGGCACAGGAGATCCTTGAGCGTGCAAAACGTCATCCCGATGGATTCATTGAGATAGAGAAGCGGGGTGTCACCGTGGTGCAGATCGGGTCCATGCGGATCGCGATTGCCCGCAGACCGTTCTCCGATGGGATGGAGATTACAGCCGTCCGGCCGGTCGCCGATGTGCAGCTCGAGAGTTTCAACAAGGCGAACGTCATCAGAAGCAGGCTGATGGGGGACAAGCGCGGGCTGCTGATTGCCGGACCTCCCGGGGCCGGGAAGACCACCCTTGCCCAGAGTGTCGCCACGTATCTCGCAGATCATGGATTTATTGTAAAAACCATGGAAGCGCCCCGCGAACTCCAGGTTCCCGACCATATCACCCAGTATACCAGTCTTGAAGGCAGCATGGAGAATACTGCGGATGTCCTGCTCCTGGTACGGCCCGATTTTGTCATCTTCGATGAGCTTCGGAAGAACGAGGACTTCAGGGTCTTTGCCGATATGCGGCTTGCCGGGATCGGCATGGTTGGGGTCGTGCACGCGATAGGTACCCACGACGCACTTCAGCGATTCTCAGACCGGGTCGATTTCGGGGTGCTCCCCCAGATCGTCAATACCATTATCTTTGTCGAGAAAGGCGAGATAACGAATGTGTACGATGTAGGATTCACCATCAAGGTGCCCGAGGGGATGTCAAGTGAGATCAACCTGAGACCGGTCACCATGGTGTCTGATGATGAGACGGGAGAACTGCTTTTTGAGATCTTCAAATATGATTCTGAGACAATTGTCATGCCGGTCATGCGGCCGGTTACGGCCTCTGCTCCCTTGAAACCACCAATGATACAGAAGGAATCAGCAGAAACCTCTGCATGGAAGATCAGCGAACGCGATATTCAGAGGGAGATTGGACGATATACCGAGGGATTTGTGGATGTGCACATGCTGTCTGATACAAAAGCGGTGGTATATATCGAGGATAAGGATGTACCGGCCGCAATTGGCAAAGGCGGGAAGAATATTGCCGGGATCGTGAACAAGGTAGGCATCGGCATTGATATCCGCCCCCGGAGTGAACTGGAAAAACAACCAGCACCGCCCCAGGCCGAAGAGGAATTCCAGCTGGGCGGAGGCGTAAAGATCCGGATGGACAAGAAACAACTCGCAATCATCTGCCCTGAACAGTCGGGCAAGATTGTCGATGTCTTTGCCGGGAAAGAATATCTCTTTACTGCCACGGTGAACGACACAGGGGAGATCCACCTTGCGAAGAATTCCAGCATCGCACAGGAAATGATCAAGAGATACAACGAAGGAGATACCATCCGGTTACGACCGGTATAACTTATTTTTCGCGCATTTTTAGATTTTCATGATAGTCCAAGGAAGGTGAATGTGTGTGAGCGGACCTGATACGCGGGAGAGTGAACGTGAAATCCTCTCGAGATGGGAACACGCTTTTGAGCCGGATCCTACCGGGGGAGAGAAGTATTACATTAACGTGGCATTTCCCTACCCCAGCGGGGCGATGCATGTAGGGCATGGAAGGACCTATATTGCTCCCGATGTCATCGCCCGTTTCTGGCGGATGAGGGGTAAATGCGTCCTCTACCCAATGGCATTCCACGTGACCGGGGCACCGGTGATAGGGATCTCAAAACGCATTGCGAGAGGGGATCAGAAGGCGGTTTCCCTGTACCGCGATCTCTACAAGGTTCCTCCTGATGTACTGGCTGCATTTACCGATCCTCTGGCGATCGTCAGGCATTTTTCTGATGAGTACCAGCGTGTGATGAGGGAATGCGGCATCTCGATCGACTGGCGGCGGCGTTTTACCACGGTGGATCCCCAGTTCAGCAGGTTCATCGAATGGCAGTGGAAACACCTCGGAGAGGGGGAGCATGTGGTAAAAGGAGCCCATCCGGTGAGGTACTGCCCCCAGTGTGACAATCCGGTGGGAGACCATGATCTCCTCGAAGGGGACAAAGCAGAGATCATCAGGTTCACCCTTGTCATGTTCCAGTGGAAGGATGCCCTGATACCCACCGCCACCCTCCGCCCTGAAACCATTTACGGGGTGACCAATCTCTGGGTAAACCCGGATGTGATCTACGTTCGGGCAAATATTGACGGAGTTTCGTGGATCATCAGCAGGCAGGCCGCCCAGAAGCTCGCCCTCCAGGACCATTCGGTCGAAATTACTGGAGAGATAGGTGGTTCGTCACTGATTGATCAGGTCGTATCACACCCGCTCTGCGGTGACATACCGATCCTGCCTGCCCGGTTCGTGGACCCGGAGATGGCGAGCGGGATTGTGATGAGTGTCCCGGCTCATGCCCCGTTTGATTACATCGCCCTCCGCGATCTCCAGTCCGAAGGCAGGTATCCCGGTATCACTCCGGTGCCGCTCATTGCTGTTCCTGGCTACGGAACCCTCCCCGCCCGCGAGGCAGTAGAGAGGGCTGGGATCACAAACCAGGATGATCCGCGTATGGAATCACTCACGCAGGAGGTCTACAGCGCCGAGTTCGGTTCCGGCCGGCTCTATGAGCAGTACGGGGGATCCCCGGTAAAAGTGGCGAGGGATTCGGTCGCTGCGCTGATGATCGGGCAGTATGGATCGATTCCCATGTTTGAATTTGACACCCGGTCCGTGGTCTGCAGGTGCGGGGGGCAGGTATTTGTCAAAATTCTCCATGACCAGTGGTTCCTCCGGTATAGTGATCCTGCATGGAAATCAGAGGTCTCAGCCCTCCTGGAACAGATGTCGCTTGTCCCTCCCGAAGTCCGGGCCGAGTTCGAGAGGACGGTGGGCTGGCTCAATGACTGGGCATGCACAAGGAAGGTCGGTCTTGGGACACGCCTCCCCTGGGACCCGGCATGGCTGATCGAGCCGCTCTCAGACTCAACTGTTTATATGGCATATTATACGATTGCCCATCACCTGAAGTCAATATCTCCGGAACTCCTCACTCCTGACGTCTTTGATTATATCTTCCTTGGGAGGGAGACCGCCTCACTCCCGGAGCGTGAAAAACTGGATGTTATGCGGCGGGAATTTTTATTCTGGTATCCGTATGATTTCAGGTTCTCTGCAAAGGATCTCATCTCCAATCACCTCACCTTCCAGCTGTTCCACCACGTAGCGATTTTCCCAAAGTCACTGCTGCCCAAGGGAATGGTGGTTTTTGGCATGGGTCTCCTGAACGGGGCAAAGATGTCCTCATCAAAGGGCAATGTCTTCCTTCTCGAGGACGCAGTGTGCGAATTTGGTGCGGATACCGTCAGGATGTTCCTGGTCGGGAGTGCAGAGCCCTGGCAGGACTTTGACTGGAGAAACGAGCTTGTTGCATCGACACGGCGCCAGATAGAACGGTTTACCAGTACGGTTGAAGAATCATACGGAGCAACCGGCACCCCTGATGCACTCGACCTGTGGCTGGCGAGCAAGCTCCAGGGACATATTGCCCGGATGACTGATGCACTGGAGCATTTCCAGACCAGGCAGGCTCTCCAGGAAGCATTCTTCGGGATAGAGTCCGACCTGAAATGGTACCGGAAAAGACTCCCTGAAGGGTCTGCAGGGAGCAGGTACCTTGCGGAACTCTGCTCAGTGTGGGTACGGCTGCTCGCACCGGTCATACCCTTCTCCTGCGAGCACCTGTGGAAGAGGCTGGGCAATGCAGGTCTTGTCTCCTTTGCCCCCTGGCCTGTTCCGGACCCTGTAGCAGTGAACAGGAGGATCGAATTATCAGAGGATCTCCTCTCGCGAACGGTTGAGGATATCGAGTCCATTGTCAAGATCATACAAATGGCTCCTTCAGCAATCACCATCTACACCGCACCTGCGTGGAAACGCAAGGTGTTTCTGGCTGTGGCGGGTGCAGAGAACAAGGGCACCGTGATCAAGGAGATCATGAAGGATGGGGAGATGAGAAAGAGAGGGAAGGAAGTGACCGACACGGTGCGGCAGTGCACCCAGCTCATCCACCGGCTGCCACCACAGGTTGTCTCAGCGCTCCTTGAGGAGATCCCGGATGAGGAAGCTATTTTCCAGCGTGCCGCAGGGTTCCTCCAGAAGGAATTTGGGGTCCCGGTCACGGTGAGGGATGCCGGAAGCGGCATGCATGCCAAGGCGGCCCTTGCCCTCCCCTTCAAGCCAGCTCTCGTTATTGAGTGAAGAGATATTATTATTTTTTTCAGCCTTCCTCAACACTTTTTACTTTTTTTACCCGTTCCTTCGTGGAATACCCTGTCACGAAATCGAGATATTTCCGAAAGCGTCTGTTGGTGTCAAGTATTATCTCATCAGATGCATTTTTATCCGACTCGGTGCGCAGGATCACGGTCTTTCCTCCTTCACCCAGGGTGACGTCGAGCAGGGTGAGTGCTCCGTAGCTGACCTGGTAGTGATCGCCAAGTTGCTTGACTTCTGTGCCAAAGCACTGTTTCAAACCTTCCACGAGTGTGGTGTTCAGATCTTTTGTATGTCCCCTTTTAACCGGATACTCTTGCATAATACTTTTTTATAGCGATGAGATATGTTAAGCTAATGTCACCGGATCCCAGTTCCGATATCAGGATCTTTTCAAAACCACTCAGCCAGGAAGGTTCGTCTGTTCTCATGGGCTTTCCCGGCAGTGGCCTTGTGGGAAGCATCGCACTCCAGTACATGGTCGATCAACTGGAGTTCACGCAGATCGGCAGTATGAACAGCAAGTACTTCCCCCCCCTTGCCATGATGAACCGCGGGGTTATCAACATCCCCGTGCGGGTGTTTGAGAAGGGAAACCTTGCTGCGATTGTCGCAGACATCCCTATCCACCCAAGTATCTGCTACGAGGTTGCAAACGGCATCATGGAATGGCTTATGCCCTTCAATATCAGGGAGGTGGTTACTATCGCGGGGATTATCACCAATGAAACAGAGAAACGGGTTTTTGGCGTAGCTACCTCAGAGGAGGCGCTCCCGAGGATACAGGAGAGCGCGATCATCCTCCCCATCGGCAGCATCTCGGGTATTGCCAGCAGTTTCCTTATCGAATGCCGGATTCGGAACATCGATGCTTTCGGATTGCTTGGCGAGACCATCAATGCGCCGGACCCCCGGGCTTCAGCAGCGATAATCGGGGTGCTGAACAAGATGTACGGGCTTGAGCTGGATGTCCAGCCGCTCCTTGAGCAGGCGGATGAGATCGAGTCTACCATGCACAAACTGGCTGAGCAGGTCCAGAATGCAGAAGCGTTGCCAAAGAAAGAACAGCAGCTGCCGATGTATGGGTGATTGACGATGAAATGCTACGCGCTCACAGGGATATCTCCTGACGTGATCCAGGAATTGCACAAAGGCAGGCCCAGAACACTCGAACTCCAGAGCACCCATAATGTCATCACGCTTGCAGGGCTCGGTCCAGGCACTGCCATTTTCATGACATCGGTCGAGATGGAAGACCTTGATCCGGGCGATTCGGGGATAATAACTGAGATTATCGCGATAAGTATCACGATGAAACGCATGGTGGAGTTCACCCAGGGATACCATTTTGAAGAGCGGGAACGGATGTCAGCCCGGATTAAGGTCCGGTGTGTCGGCTCTTCGATTGTGAAGTCGGTGACCCATGAGAGCATTCTTCAGCCAATAATGGTCGAGGTGGTAAAATCCGCCTGCTATCATGCGGGCTGAGGAAAGATCCCCGAATATTTTTTGAACAAACAACGAGTAGCACGGTCATTTTTATTTTTTTTCTCATTCATATGCCGCAAAATCATTTTTTTCCTAAGGTAGTGTGCACGAAGTGATGTAAAATTGGAATAACCCCTGTATCCTACTCAGTTTAGGCAACAGGAGAATACAGGGCATGGATCTAAAGGAAGTCGTACTAAATTATCTTACCGATAACGACGAAGGAATGAAGCACCTCATCACCTGGTTTTTAAATGAGGTGATGCAAGAGGAAGCTGATCAGCAGACTGGCGCCGCGAGATACCGGAGGGCCAGTTCAAGGAAAGCGTACCGGAACGGCCATAGGAAGAGGACGCTCAAGACAAGGCATGGCGAGCTAATCCTAAATAAACCGCAGTTACGCGGTATCCCCTTCCAGACGAAGGTATTCGAACGGTATTCCCGTATGGAGAAGGCACTGGAGAATGCGATTCTGGAGTCGTATCTTCAAGGAGTCTCTACCCGGAAGATCCAGGAGATTGTATCCCATCTCGGGGTCGAGAAGGTTTCAGCCTCATATGTGTCGAAAATTGCCGCTGAGCTGGATCAGAACGTCCATCTGTTTCTCTCAAGGCCAATTGATACCTACGCCCCGTATCTCTTCGTGGATGCCTCCTATTTCAAGGTCCGGGACGGGGTACGGTATGCCAACAAGGCTCTCCTGGTAATTGCGGGGATCCGGAGTGACGGTTTCCGAGAGATTCTTGGTGCAAGAATCGCCGATTGTGAGGATGAACTAACCTGGGAAGACCTCTTCACCGAGTTGAAGGAGAGAGGTTTGGGTAAGGTGGATCTGGTAATCTCTGACGGCCATAAGGGTATCCAGGCAGCCGCAGAACGTTCATTCCCGGGGTCCAGCTGGCAGATGTGTCATGTCCACTTCATTCGGGCTGTTCTTCGTAAACTCCCGAAGAAGCTGCATAAGGAAATCGCCCAGAGGCTCAAGGATTCACTCTCTGATCCACGGCGACTCCAGGAATGTGCCGATGAACTCGAGATTCGAGGATTTTCCCGGGCAGCCGATACAGTGGAACGATTCATACCTGGACTGCTAAATTACCGGATTGCTCCCGCTGACCATTGGAGGAGAATACGAACCACAAATATGCTAGAGCGACTCAATAAAGAGCTGAAACGAAGATCCCGAACCATTGGAGCGTTCCCCAATGATGCCTCATTGCTCCGTCTTGCGGGGGCAATTCTTATGGACATTAACGAGGAGTGGATCACAAGTCGTAGGTATTTATCTGGATCTGATGTGATAGTGTGTCAGGATACTCGGGCCGAATTTACAGCAGTTTAGATACACTACCTTTCCTAACATACGGGCTAATAGCAACTGCAATCAAGCCGTTCCGATATTTAATAAGCATAGATAACAAAAAGTACTGGCCGCATAGGGCTTGTGGCTTAGCCAGGATAGAGCGCCGGGCTTCTAACCCGGATGTCGAGGG
>CAZRAQ010000039.1:0-19551 GCA_964598015.1 uncultured Methanoregula sp.
AATCACCCTGCCCACTGAACCTTTACTCAGACTCCTTTTCCTGCCTGGATACAAAACGGTTAAGGGACTATGACCGAGATGATCTCGCATGATTGAGATACCCTACAGCAAAATCGGCGAGGCGATCGGGGTATCCCGTGCAAGGCAGGCTGAACTGCTCGGGAACCTTCTTTTGTTTGCAACAAGGAGCGAGGCAATGGCCGCGATTGATACCCCTTCTGCTCCGCTGGCTGAAGAGAGCGATCCCGTAGAGGAGACGATTCTGATCCTGAAGTGGATCGCAGGAGAACCTTCGCTCACGGTGGAAGAACGGATATTTCTGGCCCATCGTACGGGAATCATGCTCTCCTTACGCCCCGATGAGGAATACGAGGATGATGCATTCATCCTTGATGAAGAAGATCAGGAGATGCGTGAAATTTTACGTGCATATCTTCTCAGCGAGGAGGGGAGGGATATGTTCGGCCCCATCATCAATGACCTGGAAGGGGACGAGAGCGGGGAGGATGAGCGCGAAGGGTTTTGAACCGTTGACGAATAGCGGCTGTGAAAATGAACCTCTGCGCCAGGATCCGGGAGAAAACACCTGATTGTATATGATGATGGGAACGTGAGTCCTGGACGTAGTGGGAAGTAAGAAAAAAATGAATGGATTGGTTTCGATCAACACTCGTCGATAATTTTCTTGAACATCTTCATAGTCTCGATCTTGAACTGCATCTGTTTGATCCGGTTCTCCCGTAAAAGGATCTTGCCGTCAATGATGCGTTGCAGCATAATTTTTTTCTGGTCTTCAGGGATCTTCTCAAGCATTTCATGCATGAGCATGCCTCGCCAGTGCATCATGCCAATTCCGTGTCCGTGCATCATGTTTCATCAACTCTTTAAAATGTCCGAATAGTCGAACAGAACTTAATTACCACAACCTACCTCAAAATCTTTCTCCCGGTTTTTTTATTCGTGAGAGTCCCCAGGGAAAGTCAGCACCCATCCAGGCGTTTGAGTGGAATTTCTTTCGGATATTAATGCAACCACGAGGAGAATACGGGCTTATTTCCCGGGAGATGCCTCTTCAATCTCCCTGGCCATTTCCGAATTGGAACAGGGTTGGTCTGGACCGGTCCTCCTGTTCCTCTTTTCTCGTGTCAGGCTGGCCTTTCAGATCCCTGAAGAGCTGGCTGGTTACTCCCTGCCCGAGGATGGGAATGATCCGATCTTCGCCGGCTTTGAGGATCTCTTCTGAACTGGTAAAACCGTTATTGTACAGCCTGCGTGCCCTGACACGGCCGATATTCCTGATCCTCACCAGCGGGATGAGTTCGCGCTTGATCCCATGCTTCATGCAGTACTCAAACTCCAGAATCGGGGAGGAGAAAGTGCCTTTGAACATCCGGCTGAGCCGGCCGGAGGCGTGCAGCAGCCAGTTGGCGCTTTCGACTATATTGTAGATGTCTCCGGGTCCGACCGAGTAGCGTTCACATATCGTGGCTTCGGGAATCTCCCTGCTCCAGTCAAAGAGGACCATCGCAGTCTTCAATGCCCGGAGATAGCCTTCCTGCTCTTCGTACGGAAAGTCAATCCAGAGATCCCCCTCGTGTTCGAGCACGAACCGTTCCAGGTAGTGGCTGTCCTTGTTTCCCACAAAGAGGGTATACATATCCGGGGTGCTGCAGATCACCTGGAGAAGGCCGATGTCCGAATAGTCCTCTGCTTTCAGGATTCCATCAAGAATGAGATCGGCACTTGCCGGGTCAATATACAGCTGGGAAACGATCATCCCGTATTCCGTGGCGGAGAGCAGATCGTCCTGCTGCACGATCATCTCTGCCCGATCGAGGAAAGAGAGCGCCCTCCCTATCACGGCTTCGAGGATACGGTCCTGCCTCTTCTGGTGGAAATAAAATGTCGTATGCATGAACTCCCGGAGGGCAGGACGCGAGCAGACAAAACCGGACGCGATCAGTGACAGGATGTGGGTGGTGAGCGCCTCCTCTGAAGAGCACTGTGAATTGACATCTTCTGCAGGTGCGTCGATATAGTAGGAGAAGAGCTCCCCTGCGTCACGTGCGTCACGGCCTATCAGGACCGACTCGCCATACGGGTCCAGGTGCGGGCGACCGGCACGGCCCGCCATCTGGTGATATTCCCGTGCAGGGATAGGTACCATACCCTCCCCACTGGAATAACGCCGGTAGTCCCTGATAATTACCCGCCGGGCAGGGAGGTTGAGACCGGCAGCGAGCGTGGGGGTGGACGAGATGCACCGGATATGCCCCTTCCGAAAGCCCTCTTCGACGATGGTCCGGGCCTCCCTCCGAAGACCTGCATGGTGGAAGGCCGCACCGCTCTCCACGCACTGGGCGAGCGCCCTCTCCTGGTCCGTCTCTGCCAGTTTTTCGAGCCGTTTTCTGGAGACCCTCAGTTCTTCCTGGTCGAGATGCATGGCTTTTGCTGCCCGCTTGGCAAACGCCTCGGCATTCTTTCTTGAGGAGACAAATACCAGGCACTGGCCTCCTTCCATGATGGTGTCCATGAGGAGGTTGAGGTCCTCAAACCGGGATATGGAGGGGACAGGACGCGTTGTATCGTGGAAATGGATTGTGCCGTCATAATAGACCCCCTGCCTGAGATCGACGGGTCTCCAGGTGCTGGTCACCAGCTCTGCGTCGAGCCATCGTGCAAGTGTCCCGGGGTTTCCTATGGTTGCAGAAAGGGCGATCACCTGCATTGCCGGATTTTTCAGCCGCATCTTGGCTATGACCATCTCGAGGGTAGGACCCCTGTCCGGCGAATCGATCAGGTGGACCTCATCGACGATAAGGAGGGTTATCTCATTCAGCCAGGACGATGCATTCCGGAGCAGCGAGTCGACCTTCTCGCTCGTGGCAATGATGAAATCATTCTTTCCGAGATAGTCATCCCTCCGATCAAAATCACCTGTTGATATACCGACCTTTGCGCCTTTGCCGCCAAATTCTTCATATTTTTCAGATGCCAGGGCTTTCAGCGGGACAATGTACAGGCATTTTCCCCCCTTCCGGAAATGGAACTGCATGGCCATCTCGGCAACGAGTGTTTTTCCGCTGGCGGTCGGGATTGCCACAAGGAGGTTCCTGCCCTCAAACAGCCCCTTCTCCACGCACGCTGCCTGCGGCGGATAGAGTTCACGGATCCCGGATGACGTGTACCGCTCGATCAGGTCACGGGAAAGCGGGAGATCTTCTACCTTCATCCATACCCCTTGTATTCCACTCTATCGGACTCGCAGATCCGTCCGTTTTATGATTCATCTGCTGAGCGCGCATTTGGCTTTCCAGTGGAAATATACCATTTCCGGCCCCTAACCAAGTGGATCCCTCCCAATACGCGGTCGGATTGAGTGGCTTTTTAGTAATAATAATCGATCATGTTCTGTTTCATCTCGCGCCGCTTGCGCTCCAGGAATGCAAACACCATCTCGTGCGGCAGGCCCTGGAGGAGCATATCAACAGCACTCCGCGCGATCTTCATCTGCTCAGGAAGACCGATGATTGCAACGGTCTTTCCGAACACGGAAAGTTCGCATTCGGTCATGTGCTCGATCTGCTCCCGGGAACGGCCGTCTTTCCCAATAATCCGCCCCCGGAGCCGGTCAAGCTGCCGGGGACTGTCGGTAAGCCCCGAGAGATCGATGACATCCAGGAGGAGGTCCTCATCGTCGAGCAGGGCGAAAGCCCGTTCAGGAGAAAAGCCCCGGTTAATTGCCTGGACGACTTCAATTCCCCGAAGAAGGAGGGGGGCATCCTCTCCCTCCAGCTGCACACTCCCTTCTTTACTGTCGATACTGATCTTGGTGCTGGTCCTCTCCTCAAGCTCTTTTTTCACCGAGCCTCCCTTTCCGATCAGCACCGCTACGCGGTTTCCTGCAATCTTGATCTCTTGGATCATCTCTTACTCCAGCTGCCAGTCAGCATGATGCTCTTTTGTTTTTCCGGTTATCTCTGCAAAGATCTCTCTCTCTTCCCTGAGGGGACAGGATCCACTGAAATACCGGTTGATATTTGCAATGTCCCGGGCAAGGAAGGACAGTGCTCTCGGGTGATCCGGGGTGACCGACTGCCCCATATCAATTACGTGCAGCTGCTTTCCAAAAAGGATATTGAATTCGGACAGGTCAGCATGCACGAGCCCCGCGTCCTGGTAGAGTCTCTTGATGAAGGAAAGGATCTCTGCGTAGACCGCAGCCGGATCCTCCAGCTCGACTCCCCTGAGATGGGGGTAGGGACGTTCATCCTCACCAAGGAACTCCATCAGAAGGATATTCCTGTCCCAGACCAGGGGCAACGGCACGGGGAGTCCTGCATCAGCAGCCCGTTTGAGGTTTGAAAACTCTTTCCTGGTCCAGGTGAAGATGAGATCTTTTTTTGTGCGTTTTATCCCGGTAAAACGCCGGTCACCGATGATGTACTCACTCATCGCATTGAAATTTGCCGTCCTGATACGGTAGATCTTGATCGCGAGATCCTGGTCTCCCCGCTCACCGAAAAAAACGTTTGCCTCTTTCCCGGTGCTTATGGAGCCTCCAATGGCCGTTATCCACCCTTTGTGGACCAGTTTGTAGAGCGCCAGCAGGGTGATCTCATCAAAGACATCATCGCGGACCTTCAGCTGGTCCATGTCCTTGATGCGAATCCCGAGCCGTTCTACTTCGCGGTCAAAGTCGCTTTCAATGCGGTCAAGACTCACGGGGGTGTCCCTCACGTTACATAATCCCTGACGCAGGAGAGGATCTCCGCGAGGTATTTTCCCGCGGTTTTCTTCAGGTCGAGGGGGTGGATCTCGCCCGTTCTGTACGCTGCTTCCATCTCTTCGAACCGCAGGAATTCCCGGTCGCCGCCAAACTTCTCCGGCCTTTGTATGGATACCGAGCCAGTCCGCGGAAAGATGTGGTACTGGAATATCTGGAGTATCGGGTTCTCTTCGCATTCGGGCGGACAGAAGGCTTTCTGGCACTTCTTCTCGATCTCTTCGACGGTATCTGCAACAGAGATGTAATTTCCCGAAGACGATGACATCTTCTTTCCATCAAGGCCGTTGAGGATGGGGGTATGGATGCAGACAGGAGCAGGGTATCCCACGTTCACGAGGTGCTCCCTTGCAAGCATGTGGATCTTCCGCTGGTCGATCCCCCCCACCGCTGCGTCCACGCCCAGCGTGGCGATGTCCACCATCTGCATGATCGGGTAGATCATCTGCGATACGGTTGGAGCATCCATATTCCTGCCGACCTCATCCATGCTCCTTTTCGCCCTGTTCAGCGTGATCTGCTGGGAGAGCCGGAGGACCATCAGCTGGTAGTCAGGAGAGAGCTGGAGCTCTGACCCGAGCACATACTCGACATTCCGGAGACCGAGTCCCTCGAAACACCGTTTGTTGTACTCGGCCAACTCGCCGACCTGCTCCATGGTGCCCTTCCTGTTCAGGAATGCATGGAGATCCGCGAGGAGCACCACGACTTCGAAGCCTGCTTCCTTGAGATCGATCAACTTGTTGACGGTTACCAGGTGGCCGAGATGGATCTCACCGCTCGGTTCATACCCGGCATAGACCCGTTTTGTGTCCTTTAAAAGGAGGGCCCTGAGATCCTCATCGGTAACAACTTCCACCGTATTTCTCGTTACCAGCGAATAAGGGTCCATTTCTATTCAATGGGTTGTTGAGGGAGTTAATGATTATGTGGAGTTGCTTTTGCGGAGAGATGGGAATAAAAAAAGAAAAGAGATCATTCCGAAGGATCTTTTTGATATTGTGTATTTTCTTTGGAGGGTACCCTTAAGGCCAGGATCAGGAGCATCATCGTCAGAGCCGAAATAAGCCCGCTTAACCAGGCTGGTGCATCAATACCGGCAAGACAGAGAATCACTCCACTGATGATTGAAACAACGAGTGCAGTACCGATGACGGTGATTATGACATATTGTTCTATTGTCATTTCATCACCGACCCGGGTCATTGAATCGCCTCGAAGTTCATCGCCTTGTTGGTCATCGCCACGGATTTGGCCGGGTCCTTTTCCCTTCCCGTCATTGCGCGGATACAGTCGATATTCTCTACAACCACATCGGCCTCCTGGTGGATGGCCTGGAAGAGGTAGAGCTCTTTTCCAAGGCAGGATACCGATTCTTCGAAGATACCGTTCTCCCAGAGGTCAGAGCGGTGGCGGCCCAGGTCCATGGCATACTCCTTCAGCTCCGCAGTGCTCGTGATACCGGTCGCCTTCCGGACAATACCCATTCGCGGGTGCTTCTCGATGATCTCGATGACCTTCTCCCGTTCAGCCGCCCTCTTCAGGTCCATCTGGACGACGTGCATATGCATCATCGTCACCGGGACGATCATGGCCAGGGTCACGATGTTGATATGCGGGAGGACGCTCTGGACATCAGGCCCATGGTGGCTTGGGATATGCACGGGGTTCAGTACGATGGCATCGATGGGACCCCGCTTGATATCCGCCGGGTCACCGCCCCTCCGGACCATCACTGCCCGGACCTTCTCTACGCCATAGGCTTTGTCCATGGTATTGATTATCCTGCAGAGTCCGGTGGTGTTGCAGGAGACTACCCGGGCGAACTGCCTGCCTATTGCCTCCGCGTAGTTGCAGTCCGAGTTGAATGAGAACCCTGCCACCGCGTGCTCTTCACCCCCCTGCCAGATGGCCTTGATCCCGAGGCTCTCATACACCGGCTTGTTCTTCTCCCCCACGCCTCCAGGGGTTGCATCCACGACGATATCAGCCGCCTTCAGCATCTCCCCGACACTCCCTGCGACAGGCAGACCCGCCTTTTCAAAGACAGCCTTCTTTGAGATATCGGCGATGTAGAGCGGATACCCGCGGGATTTCGCCACAAAAGCCTCATGACTGGGCTTTGTCTTTGATACCCCAATCACTTTCATGTCCGGCTGGGCAGCCACCGCATCGGCAACGCGCTTGCCTATCGTCCCGTATCCGTTGATTGCGACTTTTATCATATGGGAGGGATGTCGGAGGAAAAGCAATTAAAGGTTGGGGTTTTCTGCTGGGTGACCAGGCTGGATTTTTCTCCCGGAGAAACTCAGGTAAGGGCGTGTATATAGGTTCGCTTCGTTCTTTTCCCGCCTATAAAGACGTAATCCTGGAAAAAACCAATTCATAATATTTATCATATTGCTGAATATAGGGACTTCTCATTGGGGGAGTCCACAAGTTCTCCTGAACCATCCCTGACTGGACCGGGACCAGACCCGGCTCTCATGTGCTGGTTGTGGAGTGGAAATGAAGGGGTAGCAACGGCTATAGGTCTGAGTCGTATACGGCTGCGGGTCGGATTTGATACGACTCAAAGTCAGACTCGCTACGGCAATAAGGCAGGTTCATATGCGGCAGTAGCTCGGACTCTTATATGCCTGCGGGCAGATTCGCTATGAGGATAAGTCAGAATTGATATGGCTCTGAACCAGGTTCGTATAAGGCAGTAGCTCGGACTCGTATATGGCTGTGAATCAGGGTTGTATACGGTTGTGAGTCAGGATTCGTATACGGCAGTAGGCCGGACTCACGTCATATTGTATGGTTCTTTTTCTCAATGAAATTGCATCAATACGTGTCTGTCCGCTTTTCTCTTGCATATCAGGAGAAGGAATGACACCAGGCGGGTATTCTGCACAAGTATCGGGCACCTTGAAGACTCGGGGATAGATCATCAAGGCTGCTTCCCGGCAGCAGATCAAAAAAGGTGACAACAAGGGGAGGTTACAGGGAGGAATATTACACCGATTCCCTGATGCACCCTGCTTCCCGTGAGCAGGACCCTGACCTGGCGGTTCAGTTCCTGGTATTTTCCAAGGGTGACTGGCTGGTATTTTCCATGGTTGACTGGCCGGTATTGTTCTTCGGGTTGTAATTTTCAACCGGTGGCTGGTTAATTACCTGCCAGTACAGCCCGAGATCCCGGATCACATTGGCAAACTGGTCGAACTGCACCGGCTTGACGATATAACTGTTCACACCGAGCGCATAGCTCTCGACGATATCCCGCTCTTCGCGGGATGAGGTGAAGATGACGACAGGGATGGCATGGGTGGAAGGTTCATTTTTTATTTTACGGAGCACTTCATGACCGTCGACTTTGGGGAGTTTCAGGTCAAGCAGAATCACCTTCGGCCGACCTGCCGGTTTCCCTTCGTACGGCCCCGTGCCGAAGAGATAGTCGAGTGCTTCTTCCCCGTTCCATGCAACATGGATCCGATCTCCAAGGTTGCACCACTGGAAGACATGGAGGATCAGTTCCACATCATTCGGATTGTCTTCAACGAGGAGGATCTCTGCACCGGTCGTGCCAGACGTCATGCTTGGTACTAGCCCAGCGTAAAGAAAAAGGTTGTGCCCTCTCCTGGCACCGATTCAGCCCAGATATCCCCTCCATGCCGGTGAATAATCCGTTCCACGATAGCGAGTCCGACACCGGTCCCTTCAATCGACGGATCGTCATGGAGGCGCTGGAATACGCCGAAGATCTTTGGGGCATACTTCATGTCAAACCCGATCCCGTTATCCTTCACATAATACACCCTGTTCCTCTCCCGGGGAAATGAGCCGACCTCTATCCTTGCACTATCCCGCCCCCTGCTGAACTTGAGTGCATTGGAGAGGAGATTGGAATATACCTGGTGCAAAAGGGCAGGATCGGCCGAACATGCCGGCATATCTTCTATCACCAGTTCGATCTTCCTTCCCATGGCATCAAACCTGAATTCTTCATATGCCTCCCTTGCAATGGAGGAGGGGTCCACAAGGAAACGGTTGAGAGGAAGGCGGGTCATACGGGAAAAATTCAGGAGATCATCGATGAGAGCACCCATGCGCTGGGTGTTATCCCGGATTTTCTCCAGGTACATGGTCACCTCTTTTGGGAGAATCGCAGCGTGTTCATGGAGCAGGATCATGGAAAATCCGTCAATCGCCCTGAGCGGGGCACGAAGGTCGTGGGATACCGAATAAGAAAATGAATCAAGCTCACGGTTTGCCGTTTCAAGGTCCCTGGTCCGATCTGCCACGCGGTTCTCCAGTTCTTCGTTGAGTCCCCTGATATTCTCTTCAACCCGCTTGAGTTCGGTAATATCCACAAGAATGCCCCGGATTCCGACTACCGCATTCTCTTTGCGGATGGGGGAAGTGTAGACCATGGCGACAAGCGTCGATCCATCCTTCCTCCTCATGTGATACTCAGCGCCATCATTTTTGGTCCCCTCAAGGGCATCCTTGAAGTTCCGTAGCGCTATCTCATGCTCCTCCGGGAAGATGACCTGGAATATGTTCATCCCCTGCGCCAGTTCTTCCCTGCTGTAGCCGAAAATATTGAATGCAGGCTCGTTGACGTAGGTGATTTTTCCGGCCGTATCCACCTCGAAAATCACCTGGGGAAGCAGGGTGGCAAGATCACGGAATCGTCTCTCACTCTCTGCCAGGTCCTGCTCGATCTGCCTTTTTTCTGTGATATCACTGCCAACCAACTGGTATTCGATGACATTCCTGTCATGAGAAAATATCGCCCTGGCCGTCCATTGCTGCCAACGGATTTCACCGCCTGGCATGATCACTCTGTGCACAAGAGTAAAATCAGGATGCTCGGGACTGAGAAGACGGTATTGCTCGTTGAGTCTGTTCTGGTCGTCCTCCGGAATCGAAGGCATAAATTTTTTTCCGATGATAGTACCATTGTCAGAACCGAAATAGCGGCAATATGCATCGTTTGCGAACGTGATGGTCCCATCGGGAAGGAACCGTATGATAAACTCGGACTGGCTCTCTACAACGTCCCTGTACCGCTCCTTTGATTCGCGTAATTTCCCTTCACTTTGCTGCAACTGCTGGATCGTCCCTTTCAATGACCGGACGAGTGAATTGATGCTCTGTTCGAGCACTTTAAACTCCCGGCCTGTGGTGGGTGCTATAGTATGGTCAAGGTTCCCATGGGCGATGGTATCAGTATCGTCTGCAATCTGCGCAATAGGCCTGGTGAGATAGCGTGACAGACCAAATGCACCGACAATGCCAAGCAGGAGGCCGAAGACGGCGACGAGAAGATGGAATGCGATGAGGTGCTGTTGCGACTGGATGATGAGGGCATCATCATACACCAGCTCAACGATGAGGCTCATATCGGCAGCATAATCCTCATCCTTCAGATCGATGAACAGGTATTTTTTTGTTAACAATGGCTCCTCATCAGGGATGACCAGGCTCTGCTGTGTCGACAGTACCTGGTCAAGGATCGCACCCAGGTCCTCATCAGGTTTGAAGGACTTGTTGCCAACCTGCCGTTTTGCCGTCGTGAATATCCGAAGGTCCCTGATATACGGGCTCCTCTCGCGGACAGAATGGATCATGTCGGTGTACCTGAGGGCATTCCGTTCTGATTTGAAGGATTCAGCAGTAAGGCCGATCTCGAGGATATACCGGTGATCAGAGGTCGGGGAATAGGCGAATTTTTTCAGGTTACCGGTGGCATTTTCCTGTACGACACGGTCGGGATAGAATCCAGGAGTGTCCTTGATTCCCATCAGGTAGTCATAGAAATAAGGGATAACTTCCTTGAAATCCAGGCCTAGGTCCGGGGTGTAGGTCGTGTATTCAACCACTCCTGACTCATTGATCACATACAGGTCCATCTCACCTCCCATCTCCTCTTTGAGTTTTGTGAGGTTCATCTGGGAAGGATCGCTTCCCGCCTCCCGGTATCCCTCGTGGAAAATGACAAACCCTGCTTCCATCTCCCGGTTCAACGTGTTATCGAAGAGCTTGAGACCGTTATCGATGGTTGCAACCGATTCGATCAGGTTCATCTCCGTTTCGTTCCGCAGGAGGGCTGCATTATCCTGGAAGTTGTTGTTCACCAGGATCAGGTCGCCGATCGTAACCCCTACCACGATGACCGTGAGAAAAATGAGGATGAATACGAGCAGGTAAAACGAGAACGACCTTTTCTTATCCGGCGTATTCATAGTCTCAATCGCATCCGCGATACCACGGCAGAGTGAAAATGTTTGTTTCCTGCGCCTGCATGAGGTATTCCCCGCTCTAACCGTTTGAATCTTTTGATACCGATTTTACAGACGGTGCTGCCAGATATGCCGTGCAAATCTTTAATTGGCCCAAGAAGACATGATCGATTGCAATGATCCTCGACCAGGAGAAGATCACCCGGATCAAAAAATTGCTGAAAGCAAGACCAAAAGGTCTCACGATATCCGATATCTCCCAAAATCTGAAGATCAATCGGAATTCGGTAGCAAAATACCTGGAGATCCTTCTCATCACGGGCCAGGTGGAGATGCGTATGTACGGAAACGCAAAGGTGTACTACCTTTCCCACCGGGTCCCCATCTCATCGATGCTGAAATTTGCAAACGAACTCATCCTCGTGCTGGACAGTGATCTCAAGGTCATCGAAACGAATGACAATTTTCTCTCTTATTTCGGGGTGAAAAAGGAGGAGATGCTGGGAAACCCGATCAGTTCCAGCCTGATAACCCGTATTGGTGACGTGACCATCGAGGATCTCGTGCGGGATGCATTCGACGCAGGGGAAATTACGAAAGAAACGGCGCTTGTCCGGGATGGCCGGATGAACTATCTCCGTATCAAGGCGGTTCCGACCGTTTTTGATGATGCGACAAAGGGATCGACCCTCATTTTTGAAGATATCACCGAGAATAAGCAGTTTGAAGACCGTCTCAGGATCAGTGAAGCGAAGTTCAGGGCTATTGTCGAAGACCAGACGGAACTGGTCGCCCGGTTCGATAAGGATTTGAAAGTGCTGTTTGCAAACAATGCGGCGTTGCAGTATTACGGGGTTGCGTTCAGTGATATTGAAGGAAAAATTTTTGTTGATTTTGTCTCTCCCGACGATCGGGAACGGGTAATCACCTCCATCCGGGGACTTACCCCGGACACCCCTGTTGCCACCGTGGAGAATCGTGCGTGTTTTTCGGATGGCACCTGCAGGTGGCTGCAGTGGACGAACCGTGCGATTTTCAATAACGAGGGAGCAGTCGTCGAATACCAGGGTGTCGGACGGGATGTCACCGACAGGAAAAATGCAGAGGAGGCACTGGTGGTCAAAGACCTTGCCCTGGGGGCCTCGGTCAACGGAATTGCCATCGCCAGTCTCGATGGCATCGTCACCTATGCGAACAGGGCGTATGTCAGCATGTTCGATTACAAGGACGATGCCGAGGTGCTCCACCAGCCAATACAGGTGTTTTCGCATGGGGACTCTGGGGAGTCCGGCGTTATCAGCACCGTGCTCGAGAGTCTCGAGAACGCAGGGAGCTGGTCTGGAGAGGTTACCCCCCGGAAGAAGGATGGGACCCAGTTTTATGCATTCCTCACCGCCTGGCTTGTAAAGGACCCTTCCGGGATACCCTTCTGTATGATGGCTTCTTTTGCGGACATGACGGATCTCAAGAATGCACGGGACGAGATCCAGCTCAAGAACACCGCGATCGCTACCTCGATCAATGCCATTGCTATCTTTGACTTCAATCAACGCCTTATTTTTGCAAATGATTCTTTTCTTGATGAATTCGGTTCCACCATAACCGAACTGCGGGGAAAGCACCCAAAGGATATCCTCGCCCGCTTCGATGCGGTGACCCCTCCGTACGAGGAGATTCAATCGGCGCTCTTACAGCAGGGTAACTGGAAAGGGGAGATAGCCTTCAGGAAAAAGGATGGACGCGTGCTATTCCTCGAATCATCCTTCCGGACTACCCTGAACGAAGAAGGGGAACCTATCTACATGCTTGTTTCCCTGGTGAATGTGACGGATCACAAGGAAGCGGAGACCGCTCTCAGGAGTTCCCTGCAAAAACTCGAGGAAACGATCGAATTCATGCCGGACCCGACGTTCATTATCGACAAGAATCACCGGGTTATTGCATGGAACCGTGCCATCGAGACACTGACCGGGGTAACAAGGGAGGACATGCTTGGAAAGTCGGATTTCCAGGGTGCGTTCTCTGTTTTTAAAGGAGAACGTCCTATCCTGGTCGATCTCCTCGATCTCCCTCCCCACGAGCTGGCAAAGAGTTACCCGTCTGTCCGGAGATTTGGGGACAGCATCTATGTTGAGGCATTTATCCCTGGTATGAACGGCGGTGAGGGATCTTTTCTTTGGGGGAAAGCATCAGCACTTGTCGACCACGAAGGGCATCCTATCGGCGCAATCGAATCAATCCGCGATATCTCGGCATGGAAGCGTGCCCGGGAATCGTTGCGACAGGCTGAAGAAGCGGCCGTTAGGATCTCGACCGGCGATACGAAGCGTGAAGGTGAAGCCCTGGCAATGATGAGACAGGAACTCGAGCACATTCTCGATATCGTGTCTGAAGCCGCCCTCCTCGTCGATGCATCAGGTAAAATCACCTGGGCAAATGATCGTTTCCTGCAGCTTGTCGATGGGGAACGGGAGATCGTGCTAGGGGCAGCGATCTCGACGTTTTTCCCCGGAGACGACCAGAAGATACTTCTCATACCTGCCACAGGCGCTTCCAGAGAAGAGCCATTGCATGCCAACCTGATGCCCCTCACCGCCAACCGGGTTATCCCTGTTGAGGTACGAGTGTCGGGACTTCCGGGAGATGAACGGGTACTGATCCTTCAACAGAACCACTAGTGTCCCCCACGGGTTCCTGCACCGGTTTTTTCGCCGGACGCTGCATCCCGGGATCCTTTTCCCCTATTCTACAAAATTTCCTCTCGCTTCCATTTACCTGATGAGCAAGGGAACTGCCAGAAACGATATAAGGACCATACAAAATATAACGCCCATGATTCCCGGTCTCATTTTTTTCAACCTTCCCTTTGTTGTTCTCTGGATCTCTTCCATTGCGCTTTTCCAATGAAAATGGCTCTGCCATTTTCATGCTTTATGCCCGACCGCAGGGGGGTCATACGCGGTTGGCATGAAAATCGCATTCGCAATTTTCATTTGGGGGGGATGTGACGAAGGAGTCTCATGTGCGTTTCATTTGGAGAATATTGGGTTAATCAGGAATTCCTCATCGATGGGGCAGACAGTAGTGTAGTTCCTGGCTTCGAGCAATTTCATCATAGTATATTTGGAGTATCACCAAGGGATTTGATCCATTGCAACCCTGTCCCGATCTCATCCGCCTGATATATTGTGAAGTGATTTCATCGTCCTGGAGAGTATCCTGTCCTGTCACACCCTGGATTCATTCTGCCGGCTATCCGTGCTGCCGAACCGGATCCGCGGGCAAAAGAGGAGGGAGAAGTGGAGAACTGTTGCGGAGGCGGAGCCTGTATGGCAGTCTACAGGTACATGCCCTGTATCTCGAGTATCCCGGCACTGTCCGCTGCGCCTGCATACAGGGTGAGTGGTTCCTGGTTCAACTCGAGAAAACGAGGCCCCCAGTTCTGGCTCTCCAGTACAACCGCAGCCTGCTGGGGCTCTCCCAGGATGAAGAGGGCCGCTCCGAATGCCTCAACAGAGGTGAGCCGCCACGGCCTGCCAAAATTCACCGGGTTCGCTGCCACGAGGAAGGGGAGGGCACGTCGCTTCCTCCACGAACTGACCGACCCGGTATCGAGCACCTCCCACGAACAGTCCAGGGCGGTAATGGACCGGACAGGACGATCGGCAGGGGAGAGTGCCTGCGGAGCCGTGGGGTCGAGAAGGAGAGTGTTTCTCGGGATGTGAGCAATTTTTGAGAGCACTCTCACCAGCCCTGACCGCTCCATCCGTTTTACCGTGCATTTCTTGGGATCGCAGCTGTTGTCGCGGTACGCATAGAGAGGGATCATCTATCATCTCTCCGTCACCACATGGTATCAATGTACGTGCTGGCAGCACCCTGCATCCTTCATCCCGCTCTCCGGGCGAGGGGAATTACCACGGATAAAGACAGGGAATGGTTCGCCCGTGCCCTGCAGCGATGTCACCATTTTGGCATCGGGATTCTCCCGCTCCCCTGCCCTGAGACCCTCTATCTCGGCGCCGATCGCGAGCCAGGGATGTTTTTCGATCGCTTGGACACCCGGGAATTCTCCGATCTCCTGGATAGGCTGGAACATGAGGTGAGGGAGATCATTGCGAAGCGGGGCCCCCCGCTCTGCATCGTTGGCGTCAATTCGTCACCTACATGCGGGGTGGATGACGCGTGGTTTGGTCCTGTGGGATCCCCTGATGCAAAAAAGCCCGGAAGAGGCGCTTTTCTCGCCAGGTTCTCCGATCTCCCCGCCATTGATGTCTCCGTGTTTTCAAGGTACCGGCTGTACCTTGCAGCCCCGCTCTTTTCTGCCGCAGAGCGGCACTATAATTGCCAGCTCGCAGAGCTCCTCCGGAAACATTTGTATGACGTGTATCTTCCCCAGGACACCGGTGACGATTCGCATACTAGAGACCGGACTGCACATCAGGGCATTTTTGAGCAGAACCTTGCAGCCCTTGCGGCAACCGATGCCGTGGTGGCAGTTATCGATGGGGCAGATGCAGATTCAGGGACTGCCTGGGAGATAGGGTATGCGTATGCGAAAGGGATCCCGGTGGTCGCGATCAGGACCGATTTTCGCATGGCAGGGCATCATGAACACGTCAACCTGATGCTCGAGCAGTCATCGGCCGTTGTTCATTCTGAAGAGGAGCTGCTCTCCCGTCTCCACGCTTGGGGTGGCTTTCCGGCCGGCACATAAATGCTGATATTGGAGGCCGTCAGATAGGTGAGCAGATGTCCAACCTTACTGTTGCAGTGATCGGCCCGGAAGCGTATGCGCAGGAGCTCGGGAAGAAGGGGACCAGCTCTGATTTCACCTTTTACAACCTGAAAAAGGGGAACAACACCATCACGTTCCTCGAACCAACCCGGTACCCGGAACGGCTCGCCTCGCTCTTCTTCTCGGTGAGCATGGCGTCCAGGGCAATTGTTGTCGTTGACGAGGTGAATGCCTCGTTTGGCGAGTGTGTGGTCATGCTGGACTGTGCAGGGATCCAAGATGGGTTCCTGGTGCTCCGGAATTATATCACCCCGGAACAGATAGCGCCGCTGATCCGGGATACCGTTGTTGCACACTATCAGGTGGTTCCTGACGACCGGATGAAGATCAGGGAACTGCTGACAGCGCAGGTCGAAGCGATCAGGGAGCCCGAACAGGTGAAGGACCATGGCGCCGTGCCGGTGGATCATTTCTTCAATGTCAAAGGTATCGGGGTGGTGGTCCTCGGCGAAGTGGTGGAAGGACGTATCGTCCGGCACGAGACGCTCCGCATCCATCCCACAAAGAAGACAGGACTAGTCCGGTCCATCCAGAAGCATGATGATGATGCAGCATACGCGGTCCCCGGTGACCGGGTCGGCCTCGCGCTCAAAGGGGTCGAGACCGAGGATCTCGACAGGGGCTATGTCCTCTCTGCAAGCCCTGAAATAACCTCCTCCGCCACGATCAACGGCAGGGCATCGCTGGTCAGGTACTGGCCTTCCCCCCTGAAGGAGGGGATGGTACTGCATGCAGGGCTCTGGATGCAGTTTATTCCCGCACGGGTCGCATTTGTGGACAATTCAGGGGACTGGAAAAGGCCGGTCATCACGCTGAAGACAGAGTCCGAGCTGGTCTATCACCCCGGCGCCCGCCTGATCCTGCACTACCTGGACGGGGGGAAACTCCGCGTGGCAGGGACGATGACCCTTGAGTAGGCCGCACTACTTGCGTGGGGGTCCTTTCCTGCACAATTCTTTAAACACGGACTGCTCACCACTATAATCGATACTATGGATTTTGGAAGTCTCGTCCCCTGGGTAGTAGGAGGGCTGATCCTTCTCGTCCTGGTCGGCTTTGTCCTGTATTTCATCGGGATCTACAACCGGTTTTTCAGCCTGAAGAACTCATCAGAGGCCACGCTTGGCCAGATCCGGGTCGCGATGAAGAAGCGCCTGGACATGATCGACCAGCTCCTCGGCTCTGTGAAAAGCTATGCAAAATTCGAGCGCGAGACATTCGAGAAGGTCACTGCGATGCGGGCGAGTGTCGGAAGCGCCGGCCCGGGCGACCTGAACGAGATCGAACGGGAATCGAGATCGATCCTCGGGAGGCTCTTTGCCGTCGCCGAGAATTACCCTGATCTCAAGACCAGCACCACGGTCATCAACCTGATGGATGCGGTCAGGGGCGTGGAAGATGAGATTGCCCGGCAGCGGTACACCTACAACAACATCTGCCAGCAGTACAACACCCTTGTCGATGTGATCCCCTCCAATATCGTGGCCCGGCTCCTCGGCCTTGTAAAACTGGCCTACCTCGAGTTTGAAGAAGCGATCGCGACACCGCCGAAGATAGAATTCTAAAGAGATCAGATGAATCCATGGACAGCACAAGAGAGCAGGATGCACCTGCCATCGGCAGGTTCATGGGGGAAATAATCCATGATTCCCCTTATGGCACAACCCGGCAAAATGAGAATGCCGGAGGCGTATTCCAATGAAATCACCATGGAACCTTCTGGTATCAGGTCCCCCGTTATGAAAACGCGGAACGCGGTTTCATCCCAAAATGGCTCCGCCATTTTGATGCTTTCTGCACGACCGCGACAGTCATTGGCGGTTGGGATGAAAACCGCATCCACGGTTTTCACTGGAGGGAATGTGACGGACGAATCTGAGGTGTATTGCATCGGCACTCACTTTGACCGCCGTGTAATCGAGAATAACGTGGTGAAAATGGCGTATCCATTTTTCTGGTGAAGAGACGATCCCGTGGACGAGAAACGACAGATTGCAATTCTAATCGCCGTTGCGTTCGGCATTGCGTTAGCGGCCGCGCTGTTCGCCGTGGCAGTCCCGGTGATGTTTGAAGGCGACCTGGTCATTACAGACTACCAGGCCGGACTCGGGGAAGACGGCACGTTCACCGAGACCTATCTCTACGAGGTAAAGGCATCCGGCAGGTACCGGATGCTGTATCGCTACTGGAATGAACCGCTCGCGCTCGGACCACTCACCATCCCCTTCCTCGAACTGAAGGACATGCAGGTCCCTGCCGGCACGATCGGTTATGTCAAGGAGTACGACGGAACAGTGAGTCTGGTTGGTGAGGAGAGCAGTGCAGCCCCGCCACTGATCACAACGCTTGCGGAAAGAAACGAGCTAGGGATCTACAATCCCTTGTATTTCTCACCCGGAGTGTACCAGGTGACGTATACCTATCTGCTGCATCCTCCCCTCGAATTTGACGAATCGGCAGCCCATCTCAATCTCCGGCTGGTTGACGACCAGCATATCCCCTTCCGCAGCCTGTTGATCAGTGTCCCTGCAGGGATGGTGGAGAAGGTCTACCCCCACCCCCCGTCACTTTCCGTAAAGGAAGAAGCAGGTGTTGTGGTAATTTCCGGGAGCGTTCCTGCCAACGAGGTGATGGGGATCGAGATGCTCCTCTCGAAGGATGCGCTCGATTCCATCCCGGGATTCCCTGTCTATATCCCGGATGTGGCAGGTCAGACTGCAGAGGCGAACCCCTGGTACAACATCCTCCCCTCCGCGATTGCAAAGGTGCTGTTCTTCCTGGGGTTTGCTGCTGCGTTGGTCACTCCACTCATTCTTTTGTATACCTACCACCGTTACGGAAGGGAGAAGGAGTTTACCGTCCCCGAATACCTGAGTACTGTTCCAAACCCTTCGATGAAACCGTGGGAAGTGAACCTCCTCTTCAAGGGTGACGCGATGGTCTTTGATGAAGACGGCTATTATGCAACACTCCTTGACCTTCACGCGAAAAAGATGGTTTCCATCTCCGAGCAGGAGGGGGGAAGGAATGTCCGGATCCGGTTAAACCGGTTCGTTTCGGCAGACCCCTACGAACAGCGGGTGCTCTCCTTTCTCGGGGAGATTGCTACGGACGGTGTCGTAAACTCAGCCGACCTCGAGATCCTGGCCGCCCGGGCAAAGACCGACCCGGCAGCGGAGCGAAAGATGCTGGCCTACCAGCAGCACCTCTCCCTGGTATCCAGGAAATCTGATCCCGCCCTGAGTGCGAAGTATGTCATGGATGGCAGGGAGCACATCTTTCCCCTCCTCTTTGCAGGGATTGTCTTCTGTGCCCTCTCCTTTTTCATGATCATCCTTGCAGGGACCCTTTCATCCCTGCTCGTCCCTGCAGTGATCCTGTTTGGGTCGATTATCGTGCAGTCTGGGGTGGCACTGGCATTCCCATCGACACTGTTCGGGCACTGGAAGGGCGACACCTACAAGGAGAAGCTCGAATGGGATGCGTTTGCGAACTTTCTCTCCGATCTTGCGATGATCCGGAAGTACTCTCCCGCAGATATTGCCATGTGGGGGGAATGGCTTGTGTACGGGACTGCGCTTGGCGTGGGTGATTCAGTCGAGAAGGCGATGAAAGAGCTGAACATCAGCATCCCCGAGACGATGGTGCCGGCCACCGGGGTCAGGAGCGCTTTTATCCCCGTCCTTTTCTTTGCGCCCCCCTCAAAGGGTGGTGGGGGGAGCTCGGGCGGATTT
>CAZRAQ010000040.1:0-18377 GCA_964598015.1 uncultured Methanoregula sp.
ACGGTATGGAGGCCGATAGGAATGTTCTCTATGATCAAAGGGGCTTGTGGCAGGGTCCTCCCCGAATAAGTACCATCAATATATAGGGATGCCTGAGATGGTTGGGATCTTATAGAGATCGATCCGGTCAAAAGTGTGAAGCTGGCCGTTATGACATGGTTGGATTGGACATCTGAGAAGCTGACTATTGTCTGCGGCCCTTTCGATATCCCATCCACAAGGACATCCTGGATCTTGTACTCCGGCTCAGAAAAAATGTAAAAGTCCTCGGAGGCATTTTGGAATACCTGCACGTCGCCGGAAGGGACGATCGACCCGCCAGGTCCGGCAGTTGCCGTGATCGTATATGTATCGGCTGCTGCTATCCCAATGCCCACTCCTGCTAGAACAAGAATGAGTACGAGGAGTGCCAAAGGGGTGGTTTTCATGGCAGATGCGGTATCAGAATTTATTCGCTGTCGGGCAGGATAACAAGGAGTCGCGCACCTTTCGTACCTTTCGCAAGCTCGATGAGGTCGCCATCATGAAGGATGGCCGGCTGCCTTTTCTGGAGTTCGGTACTGTTCAGGAATGATCCCCCCGTGCTTCCCCGATCTTCGAAAAGGTACCGGGGACCTTCCTTTTTGATAATCCCGTGAGGTTTGGAAACTCGACTTACCGATGTGTAATCGGAAGGAAGTATGACATCGTATTCATCTGAAGGATACGCGGGATCAATTCTCCCTATCCGCGTTTCATTGGTCTCCAGGATGAAGAGTTTTCCATCAACCGATCCCCCGAGCAGGATAATCATCGGTTTGTGCCCTGCAATCTCGCCCTCGACCGCTTCCCTCACCTCATTGAGTCGTCTCTTCAGTTCGTCATCATCGATATTGATACGCATGTTGGAGAAGATGCCAAGATTCCGTACGATAGCCTCCATGGCGCCAGGAACCAGAGAATATTTCCAGACCGGATGGACACCCTTTGAAGTCTGTTGGCCAAGCCCCACTTCCTTCCTGATCAGGCCCATGCTGATCAACTTGTCAAGGTGTTTCTTGGTGTTCTCGTAGCTGGTATTGATCTCGGATGCGATATTCCGGACATCTCTGGGTCGTCGTTCAAGGATTTTCAGGATCTTAAGGCGCTGGCTGTTTGAAAGCACCTCGAGGTACTCTGACAGTTCGTTAAAATAATCGGGCGCCTGTTCAAGCACAATGGTCTTTGATTCCTCGTGCTGGTCCGTCATCCTACCCTGCCTTCCGTATAGTAAGTCGTTCTCCTGAATCAAAAACATTCTCCGAACGGGCGATTCAACTCTATAACCGTCCGGTTCTCACATTCACTCTGAAACGCACATGAGACTCCTTCGTCACATCCCCCCTCAAATGAAAATCGATATTTTTATTCTCTCCGTCCTTTAGTCCTTTACATTGCGACGGCAGGTGATTGTGGAATCACCGGTTCTGTGCTCTCCGCTCCCTGACCCGACACTTTACGTCCCGATGAGGGATCGCTTCAAAACGAGGACCGGTTTTTTGGTACCTTGTGCAACCTTTGCGGTGGTACTCCCGATAAGGGAGGTCAATAATCCCCTTTTTCCGGTCGATTTCAGGATGATGAGGGATACATCTTCCTGTTTTGCAAACGCAAGGATCTCTTCTGCAGGGCTTCCCACACTGACCTGCACCTGTACAGGAATCCTTCCATGGACAAAGGTATCCCTCATGGTTTCAAGCCTCGCTTGTGCTGAGTCGACTGCAGACTTCATTTCGCCCTCAAAATCCCCTGGGGTTACTGCATGGAAGAGCGTCGCATGGTGTATCCAGGGCATTTCCTGGTGAAGGATAGCTCCAATATCCGGTTCGGAAAAATCTGTACACACCAGCACATTCGAGAATAAACCGGGGCAGGGAGCAACCACCTCATCCCTCTTTGCATCGTCTCCCTCTGGTGCATGCACGAGAAGGAGATCCACTGCACTATGGCTGAGCACATCAGAGGCAGCACTCCCCAGAAACAGGGTTTCAATACGTCCCCGTCCTCGTCTCCCCATCACGACCAGGCTGGTGCCTTCCTGTGTGACTGTCCTGGAGATCACATCGGAGATCTCACCCCCGGTAACTTCTTGTATGATAATTTTCACCTGCACCCCCGGAAGATCAAGGCCTCTTTTCACTTCTTCAAGACGCAGGCGGGCATAATCGACCTCGGGAGATGCAGTACCCCTGACAGGGGAAGGGTTCCTGTTGTAGACGATATGGAGGAGGACGAGCTGGCTCAGATCGGGTATTTTTTTCAGACATTCAATTGCGTAGTGGGAATCCCGTGAAAAATTGAAAGGGATAATCACTTTTTCAAACATGGATGGGATATCTCCCGGTGAAGAGATAAAAATATGGATAGGTGGGTCTGACCGGATTTGTCGTTCCACAGGCTTATTTTAAAAAGGTATTACTGCTGCCCTGCCGGAGGGGATGTGCAATACTCCTCCCTGTAGAGCCAGTTGCGATAAAAGATTGGCGTGACAAGGGTCGTGATCAAGCTCATAAGGATCACCACAATATACAAATCCTGGCCAATAATACCCTGTTGAAGTCCGAGCAGTGCGACGATCATGGCGACCTCTCCCCGTGGTGCCATGCCAAACCCGATAATAAGGCTGTCTTTTGTACAAAAGCCCATCAGTCTGGCTGGAATACCACACCCCGCTACCTTCGTAATGATGGCAACGACAATAAGAACAAGGAGGAACCCGAGGCTGGAGAGGGTAATCTCATGCAGATCGGCAAGAATGCCGAGCGAGACAAAAAAGATGGCGGCAAAGATCATCTGGAGATACTCTGCTCCCTCCTTGACATTCTTGCTTCTTTTCAGGTTTACATTGACAAATGAGACCCCTGCGATGAATGCTCCCACGATGGCCGACAACCCGATAAACTCAGCGCACATCGCATAGAAGAAGGCAAACATCATGGCGAATATGAAGACAAACTCCGGATACTTACCTGCGAGGTTCGATTCGTCTATTCTCTCGAGCAGACGGCTCACATACCGCATACCGATATAAGCGCCACCCGCGACAAAGACGACCGAGATGATCACTATCTTTCCAATGGAAGGGATGCTGATGGCGCCCGCGACAACATCGGTTGTTATTGAGAGGGCTATCAACCCGAGAATATCATCGATAACCGCTGCCCCGATAATGGCCTTTGCCACATCGGTATCAAGCTTCCCGATCTCTTTCAGGACATTGGCGGTAATCGCGATACTCGTCGCGGTGAGTGCGGTCCCAATGAAGATGGCGCTTGCCGAATCATACCCAAAGAGAAGGGAGATCCCGTACCCGCCGATCCAGGGCACGATGACCCCAAAAAGAGCAACAATTCCGTATTTAATCTTGAATATCTCCTTGATCTCAAACTCAAGCCCAATCACAAAGAGGAGAATGACAGCCCCGAGATGGGCGATTCCCGCCACAAAATCGGTATAGGTGATCAGGCCAAGCACGCCTGGCCCTACAACAAGCCCAATCAGAATCTCTCCGACAACCGCTGACTGGTTGATTCGGGAGGCAAGAAGGTAGCCGCCAAGAGCGACAAAGAGAAGGAGGCTCATCTGGAATTCCACGGTGCTGATTATCTCTTCCATACACCCTCTTTCCTTTCAGTTTTACCATTCTTCTCTTATTAATCATTCTAAAATGTAAAAATTGTCCATTTACCAAAGAGAACGATAATTACCGTTATTTCTCCATTCATTCAAAGAAGGTGAGATATTTTTGGCATATTATTTTTATACCAGGACCGACAATTCACGCATACCTTTCCTGGAGGGGACAAGAGATGCCAGAAGTTTCAAAGACCGAGATCGGGAGACGCTTTTTCAAGCTGCAGCAGGAGAAACAGGTAGAAAAGGCAGTCGAGAAGATACGGCAGGCACAGGGATCAGAATGGTCGCTCTATACGCACCATGACATCGAGGCACTCAAAACGGTTCTTGCCGAAACATGGGTCTATATCGACCGTGATTCCTGGGAGTCTATCTCATTTACCCAGCTGACGGGGACCGATTTACGTGAACTCATCCACTACGGGAAAGAGATCAGGGACGCGGTCATCAGCGGAAAGGATGCTGCCGAAAAAACAGTGCCTGTCCTCATGAAAAAGGTATCATAATACTCCCTGATGCAGAAGGGATCCCCCTTATATCCCGGACCTTCCGAGTGCAAAATAAAATAATATGAACCAATTTTGGCTTTTTTGGATCTGGTCAATTTGAGAGAGGGGATATCCTGTATCAACCAAAGGAGAATGACGCGGCAAGGGAAAAATACAATACAGGTTTTTAACGTTCTACAACACCCAGGAGTATTCTCTCTCTTCACTTAGGCATATGGGAAACTAAACTGAATGATTGAAGTGACCCGGGCTTTAGAAGAGAAATGGTTGTGGCTCTCAAAAAATATAAATCCTACCTGTTACTCTAGGGTAAGTGGAATTTATATGCCTGATGTGACCGATGATGAACGGGGACGCAGAGTCTTCCAGATCCACAAGGAGATGGCTGTCGAGACGGCATTGGGGAAGATCAGACAGACTATGGGACAGGACTGGAAACTCTATTCTGTTTCTGATATTGATATCCTGAAATATATGCTGGGGGAGAGCTGGGTCTCAATGGATCGGCAGAGCTGGGGGCAGTGCACATTTTCAAGACTTGAGCGGGAGGATATCGATGCCATCATCCGGATCGGAAAACAGGTGAAAAGCAGGAAGCGGATGGAGGGAGATGCCGTCAGGGAAATGAATGAGCTATTAAAGAGAATCTCGTAAGGTTTATCCCTCTATTGTCACTTTCTTCTTTCGTTCAATGATCTTCTTTACTTTTTTCAGCCGGTAGAGGTCTTCGCGATCGCGCTCATCGATCGTAATCTCGATGTATTTTGCCTGTCGTTTCAGTTCCGGGATGAGGATCTGTTCAAGCGCATTCACCCTCCGCCGGGTCATCTGGATCTCGCTTCCAAGTCTCCGGAGCGAAGTTTCCGTCTCTGCCAGGGTTATAATGAGGTCCAGCTCAGCTTCATATTTTTCGGCTGCTTCGTCAATACGCCCGCTAACCCCCAAGATGCTGTAACCGCGATCAAGGAGACTTTTTACGAAACGTTTTTTCTCGATGATTGGGACAGGAACCCCCATCACATTTTTTCCCTTGATATCAAGGGTGACACCCCTTCTCGTTGCAAATGAGGCAGACTTCAGGGTGACTGGATCGTCAATAGCCTGGGCAATGAGCAGCGCGTGCTGGGCTGCATCGGAGAGCTTCTCAAGCTCGCCCCGTGACTGCGACACCGATTCCATGACATTGAAAAATTCCCGGATAAGTGCATCCATCTTTTCCCTGAGAAGGTCACGCCCCTGCTCTGCGAGCTTAATCTGGGCATTCTTCTTGATGAGCTCCATCCGGGTAGGATTAATTTGTTCCATTATTCTCCCTTTTGAGATGCTGGATGATATTTCTGGATGAATTCCCGTTTGATTCGCTTCAATTCCTCTTCAGGCAACAGGGTAAATAATTGCCAACCAATTTCAAGTGTTCTCTCGATGCTTCGGTTCTCATCTCCCTGCGTAATGAACTGACGCTCGAATTCATCTGCGAATTTCAGATATTTCTTGTCAAGTTCTGTAAGCGCTTCTTCGCCGACGATAGCCACGAGTCGCCGGAGATCCCGCCCATACGCATAGGAAGCATAGAGCTGATCAGCAACATTCCGATGATCCTCCCTAGTCTTCCCCGGCCCTATGCCGAGATTCATAAGACGTGAAAGGCAGGGAAGAGTATCGACAGGGGGATCAGCCCCACGACGAAACAGGTCGCGGGATAGGACGATCTGTCCTTCCGTAATATAGCCTGTAAGGTCAGGGACTGGATGGGTGATATCATCATCAGGCATGGTAAGGATCGGTATCTGTGTGATAGACCCTTTCTTGCCCTTTATCCTGCCTGCACGCTCATAGATGGAGGCAAGGTCGGTATACATGTAGCCCGGATATCCCCGTCGTCCAGGTACTTCCTCCCGGGCTGTGGAGATCTCCCGTAATGCTTCACAGTAATTGATCATGTCGGTCAGGATGACCAGTACATGGAGATCGTGCTCAAAGGCAAGGAATTCTGCAGCGGTGAGTGCACAACGGGGGGTTGCTATCCTCTCAATGGTAGGATCATCGGCAAGGTTCATGAAAAAAACAACCCGTTCCAGGGCCCCGGTCTTTTCAAAATCCCTCATAAAGAACGAAGCTTCCTTGTAGGTGATCCCCATAGCGACAAAAATTACTGCAAATTTCTCTTCTTCCCCTAAAACCTTGGCCTGCCGTGCGATCTGCGCAGCAAGTTTGTTTGCAGGAAGTCCGGCACCTGAGAAAATAGGTAGTTTTTGCCCCCGGACAAGGGTATTCAGACCATCGATGGTAGACATCCCGGTCTGGATGAAATCAGCAGGCTTGTCACGGGCTGACGGATTTATGGGCATCCCGTTGATATCGAGGTTTGCCTCTTCAATAATCTCGGGTCCCCCGTCCCGTGGTTTTCCGACACCATTGAAAATCCGCCCGAGCATCTCGATCGAGACTTTGACTTTCGGGGGCTCTCCCGTGAATCTGACCCTGGTATCCTTGTTATCGATACCGCTCGTGCCTTCATACACCTGGGTGACTGCAATATCCTTTGAGATATCAAGCACCTGGCCGGTGCGTTCCTCGCCAGTGGGAAGTATGATTCGCACGATTTCACCGTACGAGACGCCCTTGACATTCTGGATAAATATCAGAGGGCCTGAAACATAGCTGATCGCTCTGGCCTCTTTGGTAAAAAGTGGTGCTCTGTTCATCGCTCGGCCTCCAGCGCACTGATGATTCTATCAAACTGGGTGATCAGGTCCTTAATATTTTCAATATCGGTAAGCTCCTTCATCCGTCCAATCTCGGTTTTCACCGGGAGTTTCAGGATCTTTTGGAGGGGAACCCCTTTCCCCATGGCCTGGTTCAACCGGTCATGGAAGGCGAGTATCACCCGGAGCATCCAGTACTGCTTTTCAAGTGAACAGAATGAGTCGATGTCATGATAGGCACTCTGCTGGAGAAAGTCTTCCCGGATCATACGGGTAATCTCAAGAATTGCCTTTTCGCTTTCAGGGAGAGCATCCGGGCCGACGAGCTGCACTATCTCCTGCAGTTCCACCTCTTTCTGGAGGAGATACATCGTCCGTGCCCTGAGATCCTTCCAGTCAGAGAAACCACTGGTGGCAAACCAGTCCTGGATCTGGTCCAGATAGAGGGAGTAACTTTTAATCCAGTTTACTGAGGGGAAGTGCCTGCGGTACGCCAGGTTCGTATCAAGAGCCCAGAATGTACCTGCGATACGCAGGGTATTCTGGGTGATCGGCTCCGAGAAATCTCCTCCAGGGGGAGATACGGCACCGACCACCGTTACCGACCCCTTTCGTTCGTCAGAACCAAGACAGACCACACGCCCTGCCCGCTCGTAGAATGCTGCTAGACGTGTTGCCAGATATGCGGGGTAGCCCTCTTCACCTGGCATCTCTTCGAGCCGGCCTGAAACTTCGCGCAATGCTTCGCCCCACCGTGAAGTAGAGTCAGCCATCAGAGCGACATCATACCCCATATCGCGGTAGTATTCGGCAAGGGTGATCCCGGTATAGATGGAGGCTTCACGGGCAGCAACAGGCATGTTGGAGGTGTTGGCAATCAGAATGGTCCTCTGGATCAGTGGGCGCTTTGTCCTTGGATCAAGAAGCTCGGGGAATTCGGTGAGCACATCGGTCATCTCGTTTCCCCGCTCTCCGCAACCGATATAGACGACGATCTGGGTATCGGACCACTTGGCCAGTGTCTGCTCTGCGACGGTTTTTCCGGTTCCGAATCCACCGGGAATCATCGCAGTCCCTCCCTTGGTCACGGGGAAAAGTGTATCAAATACCCTTTGGCCGGTAACAAGCAGGGTGTCGGGGTCCATCTTCCTCTGATAGGGTCTCCCCTTTCTTACCGGCCAGGTCTTGAGCATGGGGATCTGTTCACCATTTTCAAGGGTGCAAACCGGTTCATCGATGGTAAAATTCCCGCCTTGAATGTCCTTTACCGTACCGGAAACAAACGGCGGTATCATGATCCGGTGTTCGAGATGATACTCTGTTACCGTCCCGATGATATCGCCGCCGGATACCTGGTCGCCCTTCTTCACCTGTGGCTTAAACTCCCATTTCGTGTCGTGAGAGAGTCCGGGAAGCGTAACTCCCCTTGAAATGAAACTCCCGCTCTTCTCTGCAAGAAGAGGGAGCGGCCGCTGAATCCCGTCATAGATAGAGGAGAGGAGACCCGGTCCGAGCTCGACTGACAGCGGCAGCCCGGTATTGGTGACTTTCTCGCCTACCTGCAGGCCGGTTGTGTCCTCGTAGACCTGGATAACGGCCTGATCATGATCAAGCCGTATGATCTCGCCATTCAGCTTCTGCTCCCCGACCTTCACCACGTCGTACATCCGGGATCCCCCCATCCCTTCAGAGAGGACAACAGGGCCCGAAATTCTGGATATTGCACCGACAATCATAAAGTCATTTCCTCAACACGATATTATACCCGATTGCTCTTCGTAGCAGCCCTTCGATGTAACTGGTCCGGTCAAGCCTCTTTGCACGGGAAGGGATTGGGATGATGATGGGTCGGTAGGATTTCTCGATCTTCTCCATCATTTTTTCGTCCAGTGACATCATGTAATCCTCATTGATTGCGATTATGCCGGTATCGTCTTTCAGGAGGAGAGAAGGAAGCAATGCACGAACCTCTTCGGAATTCTGGATCTCGATCACGTCAACGCCCGCCAGGCGGAAACCTGGAGCGGTGTCCGGATCGGTGACAACGATGAACTTATACACTGATCAGCGCCTCCCTCAGCTCTTTTTCCGGCACTTCAGTGACCTTGCACCGGGCAATAATCCGGATATTCGTAACCTCGGTATATTTTGCCCAGATATATGCAATCGGTATAGCGATGGAAAGAGGATCCCCGAGAAACTGACTTACCGCTTTTTTAACGAGATATCGTTCCAGTTCCTTTTCAAAGGCCGAAATCTTTTCTGTTGCGATGTATTCCGGAGGAATCTTTGTGATGAACTGGTACGGCGTCTGCTCGAGGTATTTCAGCGCTCCCTCAATTGTTCCTGTTTTCATCATCGTGAGAAGTTTATTGGCATCAAATTCGGGGCTTCCTTTCACGAAATAACGTTTTACTTCCTCAGGATCTATCCGGTCCCGGATCGCACGTAACACGGTTTTTATGTTGTTGATATCGATCTCCGTGATTAAAATATTCTTAAGGACACGGGCGTCGTCCGATTCCGAGGCTTTCACCTTCGAAATGGCGTCTTCATAATAGAATGTGTCAAGGGCATATTCAAGCACCAGCATGTCCCCGGTATCAGTGAATTCCTTGAAGTTGAGTATCAGGGGGCGTGCATATACGATGCCCCAAGTAGCAAGAAGGTCAATGACTGCCTTGACATCAGGCTGTTTTACCAGTTCGGTGAGTGCTGCTTCATCAAGTTCTCCTGCAGGGATCATGCATTCGAGAATTTCAGATGGGTTTTCCTGAATTTTTTTCCCCCTGATGATGGTCTTGATATTCTGAACATCCCAGCGGTTGAGAATGATAGCAAGAAATGCCTCGGTATCACCTCCCTTGATAAGAGTCAGGATTGATCTGAACGTCTTTACAAGGTCTTTTCGGATAGCGACCTCAATACGGTTAACACCAGAATACAGCACCCCTGCCTTTTCCAGTTCTTCCCTGTACGTCGTTTTTTCAAGCTCGGTAATAAGGGAATCAATATCAGGTTTGTTAATCAGTTGTTCAAGGAGGGATGGATCGAGCAGCCGGCTCTTCATAGCCCTTATCCGTGCATTGACGTACGCGTATTCCATGTCACTCACCGAATAACACTGAGAACATCTCGGGCCTATAGATCTCCTTTGCTTTTTTTAGCCGGGATTCAAGGGTATTGAATACGACAAAGCGTTCATCATGACTGTATGCATTCAACCCTCCGGCAGAGGTCAGATCGGCTATTATTTCACCCGATACCCTCTGTTCATTCAGAATCTCCTTCAGGAGTGCTTCATCCCTTTTATCGATGTGAAGAATAACGCCATCGCTCCCAAGGTCCCCCAGTGCTTCATCGAGTAATACTTTCAGGATCTCCCTGTATTTTGGTTGTTGACGTATGGATCCCAGGTTCCGTACAGCTTCTTCGAAAACTTTCTCAAAAACCTCATTTTTGGCTTTTATGACCTCCATGCGGCTTTTTTCCCGAACCTCGGAAAGGATCTTGTTTCTCTGTATTGCCACCGATTGCGTTGCATCCTCCATGAACCGTTTTTTGATGGGCAGGTCCTTTGCCTGTGCCTCACTGATTATTTCATCTGCCTCGGCTTTTGAGCGTTCCTGTATCTCAGAAATACGTTCCTGACTGCTCACTTCTACAGCCTTGATCAGATCGTCAATTGCCATGGTTCACCCATTCTTTCGATGCTCCAGTGCGATTCCTTCGCCACGCGACTTTCAGATTCTTATCCCGGTTCAAACCAGCATGATCATGATCATGGATGCAACCACAAAACCCAGAATGACAAGGGTCTCAGGAATTGCCACCAGAATAATCATCAGTCCGAAAGTTTCCGGTTTTTCAGCAATCGTTCCCGCTCCCGCTGCGCCAATCTTTGACTGTGCAATCCCGGTACCGAGCGCTCCAAGCCCGAATGCGATGCCTGCCCCAATGGGGATTCCGAAATCAACCATTCACATCAGCCTCCATCCAAAGCGCCGCCCGTGCACAGGCGGCACATCGTTTTACATAATTCTGCCCTTATCTCAACACATCTCATCACGTCATAGGGCGATGAAATAATCAGTCCTTATCATATGCTTCAATTACATGAACAACTCCTCTCCTGTGAGGTAATGATGAACCGCCGCCGGAATACCTTCGTTCTTGCGGTTCAACCCGATCCTCCCCCATTTTCCCTTTTAAAAGGTTTGTACATCTTTCCGCCTCCCTCGTAAAATTTTGAGTCAAACTCAACCAGGTGCAGACGAAGTGAGTGCAGGAAAGGACTGAACATGGCAAGGACTATGTTAAGCGTGTGGAGGAGGGCCGCAATCAGCAATCCTACCAGCGCCACTTCCATCATCCCTCCCATCTTATTGGCAACAACTGCAAGGATGACCGATGCCATCCCTATTGCCATTATACGTGCGTAAGAGAGGATATTTCCCACGGTACTCATTATCTCAAAAATACCGAAAAAGCCTCCACCAATGATAATGAGTGGGATTGCGATGATAATCAGAACCGCTCCCGTCGTCACCAGCGGTGCCGGAAGCGCCAGGGCGGTTGCCACGATCACCAGAATGAGTCCGGTGATCACAATCATCATTCCCGTCTTTTCACAGATATGTTTCTTTGCTTTATCGACGTGTCTTTTGCAGCTTATCTCGGTATAAGCATTAAAAATCCCGAGTCCAAGACCTAAAAAGACATGAAATACTCCGATAGCAATAGAGATGAGGAGGAATGGAACAATGGCCTCCATCCGGTTCCAGGTAATACCAAGAAATGTCTGTGGCTCGAGCCATCCCATCTGCTCGCCTAAGTCACCGAAAAATTCTCCATACAGCCAACCAAAGAAAATTACCCATATCGACGAAATAATCAGAATATTCATAAGATATTGGAGCCATCCCCGTTCGGGAAATTTCCACTTAATAATAAAAGCAAAAGCCATGATAATCAGGCCGTACGCAATATCTCCCACCATGATTCCGAAGAATATCGGAAAGAAAATGGCCATAAGAGGACTGGGATCAAATTCAGTAGATTTGGCCGGGCTGACGACTTTCATAAGATACTCGAACGGCTTGACAAACCTGGGATTATCATAAAATGTCGGGGCGTCCGCCATCTCATCCGGGGTGAGAGTCATTTCATTGACGATTACACGCCCACTAAATGTATCTTTGAGTGCATTCCTGGTATCTTTAATAGATTTCTTTGGTATCCATCCTGCCAGCACAAAGGTGTATTCAGTCTGGCCGATTTTCGAAAAGATGCTCAGTTCTTCAGATCTCTCACCAAGAATCCGGTATAATGCGGTGAGTTCTGTATACCACATCGAAGAAATCTTTGTAAGTTCCACATTCAGCCTTGATATCTCTTCGTTTGATTTGGTTTTTTTCTCTTCAATCAGGGTAAAAATCTCGTTGAATGGTTTTCCAAGATATTCTGGGGGCAACCGGACCTCATTCACATTCTGGTTGAAAAAATAGGAATGTACCTGTTCCGAGTACCGCTTGTTAAATATAGTAACCGCTGCGATGGTGGTTTCATCCAACTCGGCAGACATAAGTTCAAACTGCCGCTTTGTTATTTCTGCGAGGGCATCCCGGATGATGTCGATAACATCCTTGAACTCTTTCTGAATGAGAAGAACTGTGACTTCAAATCCTTCCAGCCTGGGCATACTGGTCTCAAGCGGCCGGATCTTGTCGATAATCTTTTCATACCGATTCAGGTTGATCAGGGCAAGTTCAAGATCACTCTTCTCTTTTGCCAGGTTTTTTGTGAGAAGCTCCAGCTCGTTGATGAGGGAATTTGCACGGATGAGGAGGTTTTCATGGCTCATCGCCTTCAGGCTGGAATAGGAATTTGCGACTGCCTTCTCGTCAGTCCTGATCTTTGGGAGTGTGAGAAGAATACCCCCGATCTTTGAAAGTGCAACTGCGATATCTCCGGCCTGTTCTCCAGTCATTTTCTTGAGAGTAATTTCGCCGGGTGCAACCGGTGCAGATGCATCTTCGACATGCACGGTCCCCTTGGTATAAAGGAAATCCAGTACATTATGGAGGTCTTTTTTGGGACCCAGTACCTGTATTTTCACCATTTTCTGGAGCATGGCTCTCTATCCTTCGAGGACTATGGCAATGATTCTTTCAACCGCTTTCGGTACGTTCTTCTCCCCTTTTTTGCGAACCGATTCGACCTCTTCCATTGCCTTGGCCTTGATCTGATCTGCTTCGACCCGGACTCTTTTCAGCTCTTTTTCCAGAAATTCGCCGGCTGCTTTTTTCCCCTCCACTTCGGATGTGGTGATTATCGCCTGTGATTCTTTCCTGGCCTGCTCGATCCTACGATCACCCTCGACCCGAACATCGTCGATCTTTACGCTTACTTCCAGTTCCTTCTCCCGGATTTTTGACAAGAGTGACTTCTCTACGGGCATACTTTATCCCTCATACACGGGAGTGAATGCATCATCACCAACTCTCCTCCTCAACGTTCCCGCACGTGATGCCCTCAGAGACCGTGTCTGCTCTTCAGGAGTGAGGTAACTCCAAACGGGGAGATTGTGCCATCGGTAGTGAATCCCGATCCTTTCCCTGCAGTTGCGATACGCTCTTCACAACGCCTCATAGTCGCCATTTTCAGTTTTTCAATTATTTCACTGTTCGAAAGAGGCATGGTCTTCCCCTCATTTCTTAGCGGGCTTGCGCTACCCTTGTCTTCACTAACCATATAGCTTTCCCTCACATCCTGTTTTTTTTACGAGATGCCGGTACCATTCTGCAGGAACGAAACCTTTGCCTCAAACAGTGAGGGAAACCAAATATTCACACTATTTAAATATTATCCCGCCAATTTCACGTATAGACGCCAGATAGGGTGTGGGGTCCGGGGTATGTTTCGAAAGATATTATTCGCGACAGATTTTTCAGACTATGCAAAGAAGATCCTGGACTGCATCGCAGGTTTTCCTGGTACCCATGAAATAATCCTGCTTCATATTCTCGAAGAAGCCAGATCTCCAAGGGGAGGCGGCGAGATCGCCGAAGTGCTCTCCCAGAACCAAAGGACTATTCTCAGAAAAGAGAAACAGCAGGTTGAAACGCTCGCAAAAAATATCAAAGTGACTGCTGTCGTAAAGACATCATCCGATATCGCAGGGACAATCCTTGAGACCGCTGAGGCAGAAGGGGTTACCTTTATCGTGGTCGGCGCACGCGGAAACAGTCTTGTGGAAGGTATCCTCCTTGGGAGTGTTTCAATGGCTGTTCTCCGCCGCAGTACAATAAACGTCCTGATAATGCGGCATAGAATTGTCGGGAGCCAGGCGGGCAAAACATTTGAAATGGCCTGCCCGATGATACTTTCCCGGGTGCTCTGTCCGGTAGATTTTTCCCGGTTTTCAAACCAGGCAATAGATCTGATAAAAACGACAAAGGGAGTGGGGGAGGTCATCCTTTTTCATGTTGTTTCGCAGGGTGAGACGGAATTTGAGATTGAAGAGGCAACAGAGGCGGCAAAGATACAGACCGAATCGCTCGCAAGAATGCTCACTGCCGAGGGTATCAGAGTCCGGACAATCGTAAAGAAGGGAAACCCTGGAATAGAGATTTCGAAAATTGCGGATGAAGAGGATGTTTCAGTAATCTGGATAAGCTCCCATGGAAAAGGGTGGTTCCGTGAACTGTTACTCGGCAGTACAGCCTATACCGTTGCTATGAATGCAATGAAACCGGTTATCATCATCCGTCATCCCCATCAGGAAGAGAACCGCGATAACGCTCTCTGGACTTCTTCATGAATGCCGTTATCGGGTCCTTTATAAGATGAGGAGAAGTATGCAGGGGGAATGATTCACCCCGCCTTCTCGAATTTTAAAATTAGGAATTTTTCCGGATTGAACAGGTGATGCACAGAGTGTGCCAGGTGATTGATTGTATTATACCACCGCGAATCTGCCGAGTATTCCCAGAGTGAACGCCATAACCAGCAATGCGACCGTCTCGGCCATTCCTAAAATTATCATGTAGTTGCCGAACCCTTTCCCGGTTTCTTCCATGGCGTCACAGGCGCAGGCAGCACATTTTCCCTGAAAATATGCAGACATACCAATCGCAAGACCGCAAAAGGCGCCGATACCCCACAGCGACTGGCCGCTTTGAGAGGAAATTTCATACATCCTATTCATCACGATCATGCCATAGATAGTCTGGGTGAGCGGGGCGCCGACAAACGCGAGGAGCATAAATGAGGCGGGCTTATTCTGGCTGTATTTCTTCTTCCATGCCCCGACAGCCGCCATTCCGGCGACCCCGGCTCCTGCGGCAGACCCGGCAGCCGACAAGCCAAGCACCAGACCCATTCCCAGGTCCTGAAACTGTAGCATTACGATATCCATGATCTCCATCTCCTTATTCTGTCCACGTTCTTCTCCAATTTATTCTTTGAGCGGCTCGAATGGTGATCCACTCCATGTGACGTTGGCGTGTCCTGAAAATTCCAGGACATTGAGCCTGACACCATGTACGAGTACCGAAATGATCCCTAAAACGATATTTAGCCCATGGCCGATGATAAGAATTCCCCCCCCTGCCACTAGTGCGATGATACCAGTTCCTAATCCGGATGCCATGGTGTTTGTCGTCTCTGCAATCGCAAGACTGGCCAGGCCGACCGCAAAAAGACGGACATACGAGATCACATCGGTAATATTATTCATAAAGCTCAACGCGATCGTCCCGATCCCTTCACCAATGCCTCTGAAAACCCGGGCCTGCGGGTGGGTAAATAGAATCACGAGAATAACTCCGATGGTGACAAGCCATATCCCAAAGGCGGGAAAAGCCTCTCCCAGGATCAAGGTCCTGGCCAGGAAAAATGCTGTCCAGAGAATGCAGATATAACCTACGTCGGAGAGTGCGGTAATAGAGGGAAATTTCAGGATAGCACGCCAGGAATGGGCGATGGATAACTGCAGGGCTCCCAAAAAGAAACAGAACGTCTGCATGGTTTCGGCATCGTTCAACTCCGGAACGAGGGGCTGCAACCATCCCTGGCCAAAAAAGGTCCCGGTCAGGACGCCCCATATGACTGCACAGAAGCCCAGGAGATAAAAAAGCGAAACCATGGTTTTCATCTCCGCATTCAGTTTCATCGTTTTGTGGAGCCAGATGGTGATCAGCACCGTGAGGAGGATATAGACCAGCCCGTATGCGGCATCACCGATAAGAATGCCAAAAAAAATGCTGAAAAAAATCAGGAACAGAGCGCTTACGTCAAGTTCACGATATCCCGGTGTAAGCCCTAACAGGGTAAGCACAGGCTGAATCAGAGTGACCCATTTGGGATTGCGCAGGAGAGTTGGTACATCATCTTCAGGTGCAGGGTCGTTGATCAGGATTCCCCATTTTCTGCTCCTGGCTTCGACAATGAGAGGTTCTTCCCTGTCAGAAGGGATGTATCCCGTGACGTAACTGACTGCACCTTCACTCCCCATGCCGCTCACCACCTTCCGGAGTTCGATCTCCTTCTCCAGTCTTCTCTTTATCTCTGCAAGATCCTGATAGTAGCAAACGGACAGCGCAATCTCGCTTTGAATGTTTTCAATTCTCTCCATGTTTTTGGCGAGCCGGGACCGTACCATTGACAGGCTCTCCTTTGGCGGGAGAATTTCCCTGAAATCTGAAGGGAACTGCCGGCGTGATATCGCGACGCAATGGGCAATTTCATCTGCGACAAAGAGTATTTTCACCACCACATCGTCGGGAAATTTCCTGGTTTCTTTCACGGGCACCAGGTAAAGCGAAACATAAATGCCATTTTGTTCCAGTTGCTCTATCTGATCTGCATCGATATCGCCCCACCGCTCCCAGGCATTGATGTGAGCGCGTATCACACCGGACGAGGATTCACACTGTTCCTGGTCCTTCCCAAGGTCAATGATGTGATGTGCAACCGCTTCCCAGTCACTGCCGATACTCTTCTGTTGCTGCAGGTGTTTTTCGGATACCATCCCCCGACTCAGGATATCAAACGATGCGTTGATCAACGCCATTTTCTCCTGGAGTGCGGCTATATCCCTGCCTTCGGGGAGATTCTGGTGTTCGACATGCAGGACCCCGAGTCTGCGTATCTCTGTTATGGTAGCTTCTGCATGTTTGGTTTCGAACAGAATGGTGGCTTTTTTCATCTTCACAATCAAGACGCCACCTCTTCGAAATGGTCTTCTTTGATTTTGTTTTTGGCAATTTTGCTGCGGCCGACAGCATTTGTCATCTGGTCACCGATATATATTTTTATCCGGCGGATGGCCTCCTTGGCCTCGGGAATTTTTACTTTTTCAAACAGGTTGACGCGTTGCGTGGTAATACGTAATTCATGCTTCAGAACAGATATTCCTTCTTCAAGGATCCGCAGCTCTTCCCGCAACGCGATCATATCCCTCAACACTTCGATTCCCGTATCCAGCCAGAGGGGAGCAAGGAACAGATCGTACTGTGCAGGTTGAAAATCCAGCCGTTCAAAAACAGGTATTTCAACCCCGGCAATGTTTCTCTTTCCGATAGTGATGTTTTCCGGCTGCAGCCATTGCCCGATCCCGGGTGTTTCAACCAGAAGACCTGCCCACTTCTCAGCTGCACCCTTTTTTTCGAAGAAGGCCAACGATCTCTCTCTGTGGGTCTTCTGCTGGTGTAAAATTTCAAGCTGGATCTGCTGCTTTTTCAGCTGCAGCGTCGGCAGGTACCTCTCGTACTGACGCAGGGCATCCCTCTGTTTCTTCAGTTCACCCTGAGTAAATTTAATTTTCATGCTTTTTGGGCCAGTATTGATCAATCATGGATCTCTTAATCCCGGTCTCTTCCGGTGAGAAGCAGTCGTTTAGAATCTCCCAGCCGAGGTCGAGCGCTTTCTCGAGTGGGATATTCACCGAAAGCGACATCATTTTATCCTCGAAAAGTTTCCCAAACTTGAGGAGTTTCAAATCCCAGGCACTCATCTGGAATCCCATCGACTGTTTTTCCTGCGTTTCGCGGTAATCGGCAAAGAGCTGGATCATGGTGTCCATAATCGTCCGGTGGTCATCCCTGGTTTTCCCGTTTACGAGTTGCTTCAAGCGGCTCAATGAACCGAATGGTTCGATAACACTATTTTTGAGGTAAAACTGCCCTTCGGTGATATAGCCGGTATTGTCCGGAATCGGATGGGTGACGTCATCTCCCGGCATTGTCGTTACTGCGATGATGGTGATCGATCCTGCATTGTCAAAATCTACCGCCTTTTCATAGCGGGCTGCAAGGAGGCTATACAGGTCTCCCGGGTAACCCCGGTTGGAGGGAATCTGTTCCATGGTAATGGAAATCTCTTTTAAGGCATCGCAGAAATTGCTCATGTCCGTCAGCAGGACAAGAACCCGTTTTCCCTCAAGGGCAAAACTTTCTGCAACCGCGAGGCTGATATCCGGGACCAGCAGGCATTCCACCACAGGATC
>CAZRAQ010000041.1:0-5296 GCA_964598015.1 uncultured Methanoregula sp.
GGGACCATGCAGGAGATGCGTGGAAGAGCGGAAAGGACCTGAAAAGATAGCGGGAGGAAAGGAAGGAAGAGATAGCGGGAGAAAGAAAGGGATTTTTATTCCTCCCGCACCTCCCGGTTCATCCGGATCGCGGGATTCCTCCACGCTCATGATGCCGGACGTTTTCCGCCAACCGATCCAAAGTCCCCGAAGTCGGTCTCATACCCCTGCCCGATAACGCCTGCCCCGAGTAGGGGGGCATCACCGCCCAGGGACGAGAGGACTATCCCGGGAAGGTGAAGGTACCGGTCGATGGATTTCATGATGGTAGGGAGGAGGAGATCGGCATTAGCCCTGATGACCGTGCCGTCAAGGATGATCAGCTCCGGGTCGTAGGCGACGATGACATCGGAGATGCCCCGTGCATTGATCCAGGCCAGTTCTCCGATAAAACGGAGGACGTCATCGTCTCCCTGCCGGGCCGATGCAAAGAGATCTCGTGCATTGTCAGGCCCCCAGTGGGGCTTTGCATGGTACCTGCACCACTCGCCAAAGAACCATGGCAGATACCGGCCGGATGCATACCCCTCCCAGTGACCGGTATGGCCGCATCCGCAGGCAAGGTCATAGGTGCTGTCCACGTGGAAATGGCCCACCTCTGCTGCATTCCCCCCTTTCCCGAGGAGTATTCGGCCTCCCGCCACGACCCCGCCGCCGATGCCGGTCGAGATCGTCAGGTAGACGACATTTCCGTGGCCCTGCCCCTGCCCAAAGTACATCTCCCCCAGTATCCCGGCATGGCAGTCATTGACCATCCGGACCGGGCAGTGGAATATGTGCGAAAGGGGAATGGTGAGGGGAACATCCCTGCATGCCATATTGGGAGGGTTGAGGAGCACACCCCTGGCGATGTCCACCGGTCCTGCAACCGAGAGCCCGACCCCCCTTATCTGCCCCGGGGTCGTCTCGCGGGTGATCGCTTCTATCAGGCCCGAGAGAAAAGCGGCAAGCCGCGAGGGATCGGTCTCCTTTGCCGGTGTCGGCGCTTCCTTCCTTGTTTCAATCCGTCCACCTTCACCTATGATCGCCACCCGGGTGGTTGTCGCCCCGAGGTCAACTGCCACTATCGCTCCCATGCTGTCCGGATAATTGTCCGGCCGGACCATAAGGTTCGCGGCCCGTCCGCAAAGGGTATGAAGGGGTCGAACCAGAAATTTTGTACAGATGGAACTGAAAGGCTGGGTGGAACTGGAGGGGAGAGTCCTCCCGCCAGGAGAACTTGCGACACTCCTCCGCACTGATCCCCTGGCCGCAACCCGGTTCGGGGGTGAGTTCCTGATCTCATGGGATGCATGCATCGCAAGGGACCACCTGGGCATCATCACGGGCCCGGTGCCCCCAGGGACGATCTGCTGCGGGGGGAGCGAGAAGGGGAGGATATGCCCTGTTCTGCAGGAGATGCCCCTTGACGATGCAATAATAAAAGCGGTCTCGCTCAGAAGCACCGAGGGGATCTGTGCGCTCTCGGGTGGCGTGGACTCGTCCCTGGTCGCCTGGCTCGCACAACGCCCCTGCCTGGCGATAGGGCTGGCCGGGTCGCATGACCTTGTACGGGCAGAATATGCGGCCGGGGCGATGGACCTTTCCTGCACCTGTATCGAGATAACCCCGGACGATGTGCGTGAGGGGCTCACCGCAGTAATCGGCGTTATCCCGGAACCGACCCCGGTCAATACCGCGATTGCGGTCACCCAGTACCTGATCACCCGTTCTGCCCGGGAGCTCGGCCATGAGCGGGTGCTGACCGGGCAGGGAGCAGACGAGCTCTTCGGGGGATATGCCCGGTACCGGAACTGCACGGATCCCGGGGCCGAGTTGTCCCGTGACTTTGCCGGCCTCGCCAGCCAGGGGCTCCGCGACCAGTCGGTTGCTGCCCTGAACGGGACCTATCTCTCCCATCCCTATCTTGACCTGCGGGTGGTGCGCGCTGCCCGCTCGATCCCGGCCGGCAGGATGGTCAGGGACGGGGTCGGGAAATGGCCGCTCAGGGAGGTCGCAGCCCGCCATATCCCGCCCGAAATCGCATTTTACCGGAAAAAAGCCATGCAGTACGGTACCGGCATTGCGCGGGTGCTCCAGGGGTTCGCACGTAACAATGGTTATAAAAGGTCTTTACAAGGGTACTTAGATCAGATCAGGTAAGTCCGGTGGAGGTGTGGAACAATGGTATCTGAGAGGGACGTACAGCATATTGCGGAACTTGCCGATATCGGCATTGACAAAGAGGAACTGGAGGAGTTTACCGGCAGGATCAACGAGATCCTGACGTATTTTGATATCCTCGACAAGGTACCCCTTGGCGAGCCAAAAAAAGCAGACCTCGTCAATATCTTCCGGGAAGACATGGTGGAATCTTCCCTTCACCACGATGAAGTGCTCGCCAATACCCATGCAGCGGAAGATGGATTTTTCCGGGCGCCGCGGGTGATGTGAGTGGCGACCATCAGTTTTTCCCTGGACGACCGGTACAATGCCTTCATCACCACCCTGGCAGAGGCCGATACGGGTCCGGGACCGCTGTCAGGAATTCCCATCGCAGTCAAGGACAATATCTCCACGCGGGGGATCCCGACCACCTGCGCCTCACGGATCCTTGAAGGGTATGTCCCGCCCTACGATGCCCACGTGGTCACGCTCCTGAAAAATGCAGGTGCGGCGATTGTCGGAAAGACCAACATGGACGAGTTCGGGATGGGAACAACGACCGAGAACAGCGCGTTTGGGCCCACAAAAAACCCGGTAGATCCCACCCGGGTTCCTGGCGGATCATCGGGAGGCAGTGCAGCGGCCGTGGCGTCCGGGATGGTCCGGATGGCGCTTGGCACCGACACGGGCGGATCGATCCGGTGCCCGGCGGCATTCTGCGGCATCGTCGGGCACAAGCCAACCTACGGGAGGGTCTCCCGGTACGGCCTGGTCGCCTACGCAAATTCCCTTGAGCAGATCGGCCCCATGGCCCGGAGCGTTGCCGATATCTCCCTCCTCATGAAGATCCTTGCCGGGCACGACCCCCGCGATTCCACGAGCGTCAACTGCCCGTATTCCCACATCCCCGACCCGGATGTCAGCGGGTTGAAGATCGGCGTCCCCGAAGAGTTCTTCGGCGAGGGTGTCGACCCAAGGGTCGCCTCTGTCGTCTGGGATGCCATTTCGCTCCTCGAACGGAAAGGGGCAGCGCTCATCACCTGCCGGATGCCCAGCATGGCGTACGCCCTTGCCGCGTACTACGTCACCTGCACGAGCGAGGCAGGTTCGAATCTCGCCCGGTTTGACGGGGTCCGGTACGGGCCCCCTGCCGACACAAAACTCCCCTGGCACGAAGCCTTCCAGCAGAGGCGAAGGGACGGTTTTGGCACCGAGGTGAAAAGGCGGATCATGCTGGGAACGTTTGTCCTCTCCTCGGGATACTACGGGAAATATTATGCGAAGGCACAGGTTGCACGCCGGCAGGTCCGGGAAGATTTTGAACGGCTCTTCAGCACAGTGGATGTGATCGCGGGGCCGACCATGCCCACCGTCGCATTCAGGTTCGGGGAGAAGACCGACCCCCTCTCCATGTATCTCTCGGATATCCTGACCGTTCCAGCCAATCTTGCAGGGATACCCGCGATCTCGGTCCCCTGCGGTACCTCAGAGGGGCTTCCGGTGGGGCTCCAGATCATGGGTCCGCAGTTTGCAGATGAGAGAGTGATCGATGTCGCCGCTGCCTTCGAACAGGGGAGTGGGCGATGACCGACAATGCAGGGATCTCCCGGCCGGCCGGCCAGGAGTCCCGTCAATGGCCCGGAGAAGAGGCTCCCCCTCTCCCGCAGGAGATCCGGCCTGCAGGTGCGATCACGGACTTTTCCGACGACGAAGTGATCATCGGCCTTGAGATCCACTGCCAGCTCGATACAAAGACGAAGCTCTTCTGCGGCTGCTCCACCGATTACCGGGATGACAGCCCCAACACCCATACCTGCCCGGTCTGCCTGGGGCTGCCGGGCTCGCTCCCGCGGGTCAACAAAAAGGCAATAGAATATGCTCTCAGGGTGGGAAAAGCCCTCAACTGCACGATCAGCGGGGAGTCGGAATTTGCCCGGAAAAATTACTTTTACCCGGACCTGAACAAGGGGTTCCAGATCACCCAGTATGACAAGCCCCTTGCCGTGCAGGGCTCGCTTGACATCGAGGGTGAAGACGGCGAGAAACGGGTCCGGATCACCCGGGTGCATGTCGAGGAGGACCCGGGCAGGCTCGTGCACAAGGGGGGTGCCGACCGGCCGAAGTACACGCTCGTCGATTACAACCGGGCCGGCATCCCCTTGATCGAGATCGTGACGGAGCCTGACCTCAGGTCGCCGAAAGAGGCCCGGCGCTTCCTGAACAAGCTCAGGGCAACCCTCGAGTATCTCGGCGTTTTTGACAGCGAGAAGGAGGGATCCCTCCGGGTGGACGCAAATATCTCCATCCAGCCGAGGGGCTGGTTTGAACGGGAGGGCAAAGGAAAGGCCGACCGGGGCAGGGCAGAGGTCAAGAACATCTCCTCCTACAAAGGGGTTGAAAAAGCGCTCACCTTTGAAGTGACCCGCCAGAAGAATGTCCTCAGGCGTGGGCAGCGCCTCGGCACCGAGACCCGGCATTTCGTCGAGACACGGGGGGTGACCACCTCCTCCCGGAGCAAGGAGATGGAGCAGGACTACCGCTACTTCCCGGAGCCCGACCTACGCCCGCTGCGGGTCTGCTCCTGGGCAGAGGAGATCGTCCTCCCGGAACTCCCGGATGCCCGGAGGGCACGGTTCCTCACCCAGTATGGCTGCTCGCCCAACCATGCCCGGACGCTTACCGGTGATCTCAGGGTGGCGGAATTCTACGAGCAGGTTGCCGGGACTGAGCCGGTGCTCACCGCCACCTGGGTTGCCGACACGCTGCTTGGCGAACTCAACTACCGGGACATGGTCATCAGCCGGGTCTCCCCGAACTGGTTCCGCGAACTGGTCCTGCTCGTGAAAGAAGGGAGCGTGACCGACAAGGGGGGAGTGGAGGTGCTCCGATCCCTCCTCGACCAGATCAGGGACACGGGATCCTGTGAAACTCCGGGCGCTTGTGTCGGGAGACTCGGCCTCCGGGTCCTGGAACGGACCGCCGGGAGCGGTTCGGATGACGACCCTGTGGTGAAAGCAGCACGGGAAGTGCTTGCAGAGCAGCCCCAGGCAGTCGCCGATTTTGCGGCCGGGAAGAAGGAAGCATTCAATTTCCTCGTGGGACAGGTCATGAA
>CAZRAQ010000041.1:5360-16797 GCA_964598015.1 uncultured Methanoregula sp.
CCTGATCGTCGCTGAGAAGAACATCTCGGCCCACCGGATTGCCTCCATCCTCGCTGGCAAAACGAAAGTAGCCACCGAGAAGGAGGGGGGGGTGCCGGTCTACCGGTTCGGGGATACTGCGGTGATCGGCCTCAGGGGACACGTCGTCGAGATCGATTTTGAAGAGGGCTACTCGAACTGGCGGAGCACCGAACGGACCCCCCGGTCCCTGATCGATGCCCGGACGATCAAGGTCCCGACAGAGAAGAAGATCGTCTGGATCCTCCAGAAACTGGCAAAGAAGTCACGCCTCATCACGATCGCGACCGATTTCGATACCGAGGGGGAGCTGATCGGAAAGGAGGCGTATGAGCTGATCCGCCAGGTGAACAGGGATGTTTCCGTCCGGCGGGCCCGGTTCAGCGCGATCACCCCCGATGAGATCAGGCAGGCGTTTGGCGAGACAACCGAGATCGATTTTGACCTTGCCTCCGCAGGGGAGGCGAGGCAGGTGATCGACCTGATGTGGGGGGCCTCCCTCACCCGGTTCATCAGCCTTGCCGCCAGGAGAGGGGGCAGCAACATCCTCTCGGTCGGCCGCGTCCAGACCCCCACCCTCGCCATGATCGTGGACCGGGAGAAAGAGATCGAGGAGTTCGTCTCCCAGCAGTACTGGCAGCTCTCGCTTTTGACCGAGAAGGAGGGTGAGGAGATCGAAGCACGCCATGCCACCCCCCGCTTCTGCGACAAGGCAGAGGCAGAGCGGGCACGCGATCGCACCCTTCCTCCCCTGGTCGTCACCGGGGTAAAAGAGGGGGCCAGGATCGAACGGGCCCCGGTCCCGCTCGACACCACGGGGTTCATTGTTGCCGCGGCCCGGCTCGGGTTCCCGGCTGCCGGTGCCATGCGCCTGGCAGAAGACCTGTACATGAACGGGTACATCTCGTACCCGAGGACCGACAATACCGTGTACCCGGCAACCCTTGACCTGGGCGGCATACTGAAGGCGCTGTCAGGTACCGAATTTGAAGAGGATGTGCACTGGGTCAGCACGCACCGGAGACCGGAACCGACACGGGGGAAAAAGTCGAGCACCGACCACCCTCCCATCCATCCTGCATCGGCAGCGACCCGGCAATCTCTGGGAGAGGAGCGGTGGAAGATCTACGAGCTCGTGGTCCGCCGGTTCCTTGCAACGCTCTCCCCGGATGCCCGCTGGAAGACGATGAAGGTGAACTTCGAGGCAGGGAAGGAGCCCTATACCGCCACCGGGGGGCAGCTGGTCGAGCAGGGATGGCGGAAGGTCTACCCTTACAGCAGCGCGACTGAGTATATCCTTCCGGCGATGAAGATCGGCGAGGAACTTCCGTTGAAGGAGGTGAACCTCGAGGAGAAGGAGACCCAGCCCCCGGCACGCTTCACCCAGAGCAAGCTGATCCAGACGATGGAGGAACTCGGCCTCGGGACGAAAAGTACCCGTCATGAAGTGATCCAGAAACTCCTCTCCCGCAAGTACATCGAGGGCAACCCCCTCCGTCCCACCCTGGTCGGCAGGGCAGTGACCGAGTCGCTCGAGCGGCATGCCAACACGATCACGCGGCCTGCCATGACCCAGACGCTGGAATCGCATATGCAGCAGATCAAGGAGCAGCACCGGAGCAGGGACGATGTCGTCTCCGAGTCCCGGGGGATGCTCCATTCCGTCTTCGATCAGCTGGAGCCCCTTGAACGCGAGGTCGGGCAGGAGATAATGGAGCAGACCGCTGAAGAACTGACGCTCGGCCCCTGCCCGGTCTGCGGGCACGACATCAGGATCCGCCACATGCGGAACCAGACCCAGTTTATCGGGTGTACCCAGTACCCGGAATGCACGTTCAATATCGGCCTTCCCGCCACCATGTGGGGGTTTGCCGTCAGGACCGATGAGACCTGCCCCGTCCATTCGCTCCATTCGGTCCGGTTGGTGAGGAAAGGGAGCAGGCCATGGGATATCGGCTGCCCGCTCTGCCACCATATCACGTCCAACAAGGAAGCCCTCTTCCTCATGGCTTCCATGACTCCCCCGATCCATGAACGGATGGTCGCAGCACACCTCTACTCGGTCACTGACCTGGCAAATACCCCTCCCGAACGGCTCTCCAGCCTCCTCGGCATACCCGGGGAGAAGGCGCAGGACCTGATCGGTGAGGCAGAGGGCGTCCTTGGCCTGCTCAGGCGGAGATCGGACTGCAGGAAACTGGTCCGGAGAATGCTCGTCCCCAAAAAAGGGAGGAGCCCTGCCAAGGTGATCAAGAAACTCCATGAAGCTGGGATCAATGATATCGCATCGCTCGGGACTGCAGACCCCGCCCTGCTGAAAAAAGTCGGGATAGCAGAGAACGAGGCGGAATCGATCCTCCACGAGGCAAAGATGGTGGAGAATGAGCGTTTCCTGAAACATGCCGGGGTGCCAGCGGCCAGCATGAAAAAATACTTTGCCAGCGGTTTTGCCGCGCCCGAAGACTTCCTCTCCTCGCACCCGGTGTACATCTCTGAGGTGACCGGGATCAGTCTTGACACCGTGCAGAAGCACGTCGGGCTGATCGCTTCGGCAAAGGGAAAGGCCGCCCCGGTCCGGTACACAAAGGCACAGGTGGCGAAAGGGAGGGAGGAACTCCTCTCCATCCCCGGCCTCAAAGAAGAGTACCTGCAAAAGCTCCACAAGGCAGGGATTATCAGTGGTCTCTTCCTGCTCGAATCGGACCCGGCAGTGCTCGGAGACCGGACGGGTATTTCTGTCGATACGATCCGCAGGTTCCAGGCAGCAGTACGGGAAAGGGCAAAAAAGGCGGAGCCTGACATTATAGTGGTATAAGGTGTGGATGATGCATACCCGATGGAAGAACTGGGTCCACGTGACCAAGCTTGACCCTGACAAGATACTCCCTGCCGGAGCGATTGCAGAGATTGCTGCGAGCGGGACGGATGCGCTGATGCTCTCGGGAACCCTGAATGTCACCGCAAAGAACATGGCCGCGCTTGCGGAGGAGGCAAAGGCTTCAGGACTGCCGCTTGTCGTGGAGCCCGCGGATCCGGAAGCCGTCCTCTGGGATGGCGTTGACCTGGTCTTTGTCCCCTCGGTCCTGAACTCATCGGAGGTCCAGTGGATAGTTGGCAAGCACCGTTCGTGGCTCCAGAGGCAACAGGTGCAGTGGGAGAAGGTTGTTCCCGAGGCCTATATCGTGCTGAACCCTGACTCGTCGGTCGGGAAGGTCACAAAGGCTGCCTGTTCGCTCACAGGAAATGAGGTGGCCTCGCTCGCAGCGCTCGCAGACCACTACTTCCATTTCCCTATCGTCTACATCGAATATTCCGGGATGTATGGCAATCCTGCGATCGTCAAAGCGGCAGCTGACGCGGTCGAATCTGCTCTCATCTATTACGGGGGAGGGATCAACTCGGGGGAGAAGGCATCCGAGATGGCCCGGTATGCAGACACCATCGTGGTGGGAAACGCGGTGTATGACAAGGGCATCGCGGTCCTGAAAGAGACGGTCCGGGCCATCCAGTAACCTGTCGTGATCCATGCCTGCTATCGACATCGTGCTGGTCTCCCCCCTGTATGAAGGGAACGTGGGGTTTGCCGCCCGGGTGATGAAAAATTTCGGGTTCACCCGCCTGGTGCTCATCGATCCGTGCACGATCGGTGATGAGGCGCTCATGCGGGCATCCCATGCCAGCGATGTGCTCGAGCAGGCGGAACGGCTCACTTTCGAGGAGGTCTGCTCCCGGAGCAGCATCGTGATCGCCACCACCGGAGAGGTGAGCAAGTCGGTCTGCAACCCGATGCGGATGCCCTACTTCTCACCAAACGAGATACGGGACCTGATCGCGGACGTTGACGGCCGGATCTCCATCCTCTTTGGCCGTGAGAACTGGGGCCTGAACAACGAGGAGATCCAGAAGAGCGATATCATCTGCACCATCGCATCGGCGAAGGAATACCCCATCCTCAACCTCTCCCACGCCGTGGGCATCGTCTGTTACGAACTGGCCCACCTCCCACGGGGCGAGTATCTCCTCGCTTCGCACGAGGAGATGGAATACCTGTATGCCCACATCGATTCGTATCTCTCATTGATCGATCACCCGGACTTCAAACGGGAGCCGACCATGCTCCTGATCCGCCGGGTCCTTGGCAGGTCAATGCTCACCTCACGGGAGGCGACCACCCTGCATGGCCTGATGCGGCGCTCCGAGTGGAAGATCCACCCGGAGGCATTCGAGCGGAAGAAGGGATGACTCCGTTGAGGGACCGGGCAGCAGGGTTTTCTCCCGCATGAGAGAACTCATCGGATTGCATCATAGTCCTCGGCGAAAAAGGTCCATTTTCTGTCATTTCGTCTCTCCGCACTCACCCTCCTCGATATGCATTCAAAACGCCACAACCCTGGCATTCCCCCCTTGCTACACAGGATTATATATAGCGCCACTCCGTATCACTTCTCATGAGACTACTCATGTCCGGGCTCATCACTGCAGCCCTTGTCCTGATGCTCTGCATCAGCGGATGCACGTCACCGTCCGTCCTGCCGGTTACCACAACCGTCCCGACGACGATTCCGCCAACAGTCCAGCCGACACCCATGACCACGCAAACCGCACCACAGACCCTGACCGGAGTCACCTGGTACCTGGTTGCCTTCAATGCCGCAGAAGGAGGCTCACTCTCGATCAAGCCCGGGACCCAGATCACGGCATTCTTTGATACCCAGGGCAAGGTCTCGGGATCTGCAGGATGCAACCAGTACACCGCCTCCTACGAGTCAACCCTGGTCGGCCTTTCCATCGGGGCGCCAGCAACGACCAAGATGGCCTGCAACGAGCCGGCAGGGATCATGACCCAGGAGTCGCTCTACACGACGACAATTCAGGGTGCATCGGGCTATTCCATTTCCGGAAACATGCTGACCGTGACAAACAGCGGAGGGAAGGCCCTCCTGACCTACTCGACCGTCCCGCCCTACCAGATGACACCGGCACCCCTGACCGGCACGACCTGGTACCTGAACTCAATGATCGACAAAAACGGGCAGATCTGGCCCCCTCTTGCCACAAATCCCATCACGCTCCAGTTCTCTGATGGCGGGAACGTCACCGGGAACGCCGGGTGCAACAGCTACTCCGGGACCTATACCGGATCGGGGAACAGTATCACCATCAGCGGCTTTGCAGTAACCCTGATGTACTGCGGTGAACCCGGGGTCATGAATCTTGAAAGCACCTATCTCACCGTGCTCCCGATGATGAAGGTTTACCAGATCTCAGGCAACGAGCTCACCCTTTCTGATGGCGTCGGGAATGTCACGATGCTCTATGATACCACAAAGTGAGCGGAGACTTACCCTCTTCACTTTTTTTCAGTCGTGGTTCTTCACCTCTTGCGAACTATCAGGAAACCCTCTCTCAGTCACCCTCATTACCTTCCCCTCCCCATTCTTATCCCAATGATCCTTGTCGACTGGCAGATCCTGGACCGTATCACCCGCGGGTTTATCCACGTGGATCCGTTCGACCCTGCACTTGTGCAGCCCAATTCACTGGATATCCGCCTCGGCAACCATTTTCTCTGGTACGAGGAAGGAAACGAGGTGATCGACCCGTACCGGAAAGAGACGATCACGGCCGGGACGGCCGACTGTACTGCCGATTCGGTGGTGCTTGAGCCGGGCAGGTTCATGCTCGCCGAGACGATGGAGGTGATAGGGCTCCCGGACAACATCGTCGCAAGCATTGAGGGAAAGAGCAGCATTGCACGCCTGGGAGTCGAGCTCCACCAGACCGGGGGATGGATCGATGCCGGGTTCCGGGGGTCGATCACGCTGGAGATGTGCAACGTCAATGCCCGCCCTGTCCGGATGTATGCCGGGATGCCGATCGGGCAGCTGGTCTTTTATCCCACCGAGCGGGCGGAGCAGCCCTACAACCTGAAGGCCGGCGCCAAGTACATGGACCAGCGGCAGGCAACCCTCTCCCGGTACCACGAGAATCCCCGCTCCTGATGGCTATATACCTTATGAATACAGACATAGTGCGGATAAGAATGCATATTTATCGGAGATGACGAATGCGGCTCCTTCTGATACATTCCGATTTCATCGAATACGAAGCCAAGAAGAAGACGGGCATGGCCGAGGAGACGACCCTGCTTTCAGACCGGGCGGACGAAGCCCTGGCGGTCTTTTGTGCCGTTGAGGCCGTTGACGAAGACGACCTTGAGGGGGTAGTGGAACAGGCGCTCACCGAGATTGGGCTCGTGGCGGACAAGTTGACGGTCGAGACCATCCTGGTCTATCCCTATGCCCACCTGAGCAGCGATCTCTCGCGGCCTGACGCTGCGGTATGGGCGTTGAAAGCGATCGAGGAAGGACTCAAAGGGTTGGGCTTTGCCGTGAAGCGGGCACCCTTCGGCTGGTACAAATCTTTCACGCTCTCCTGCAAGGGCCACCCGCTCTCCGAGCTCTCAAAGACCATCCTCCCTTCCGAAGAGGGTGCCAAGAAGGAGAAGAAAGAGGTCACCCGCGAGTTCTTCGTGCTGTATCCTGACGGTAGTATCCATGATGCAAGAACATGCATGGACGCGAGCCCGTTCGGCAGCCTCCTGAAAAAAGAGCTCGGGGAACCTTCGTCAGGGGGAGGCGAACCCGCCCATGTCGAGCTGATGCGGTCAAAGGAGCTCGTCGACTACGAGCCGGTCTCCGATGTCGGCCACCTCCGGTGGATGCCGAAAGGCAAGCTGGTCCGGGACCTCCTCGCCGACTACGTGCTCGCCCTCGTCCTCCCGTACGGGGCGACCCCGGTCGAGACTCCGGTCATGTACGACCTCGCCGACACTGCCATCTACGAGCATGCCGACAAGTTCGGGGAGCGGCAGTACCGGTTCAAGAGCGGGAACCGGAACATGATGCTCCGGTTTGCCGCCTGCTTTGGCATGTTCTCGATCATGAGGGACATGCACATCTCGCCAAACTCCCTGCCGATGAAGATGTACGAGCTCTCCACCTATTCCTTCCGGCACGAGCAGAAGGGCGAGGTGATCGGGTTGAAACGGCTCAGGGCGTTCACCATGCCCGACATGCACAGTCTCTGCACGGACATGCCCGAGGCGCTCACCTGTTTTGAGGAGCAGCTTGCGATGGGCTGGAAGACCGGGAAGGACTTTGGGACGACGCTGGTCGGCGTATTCCGCTGCACGCGGGACTTTTACGACGAGCACCATGAATGGGTGAAGAAGATCGTCGCGCTGTCGGGCGTCCCGATGCTGATCGAGGTCCTCTCCGACCGGGTCCACTACTGGGTGGCAAAAGTCGACCTCGCTGCCATCGACGGGCAGGGCAGGCCGATAGAGAACCCGACCGTCCAGATCGATGTCGAGTCTGCAAAGCGGTTCGATATCAAGTATCACCAGGACGGCGTCGCGGTCCACCCCCCGATCCTCCACTGCTCGCCGACCGGCAGCGTCGAGCGGGTCATCTGCGCCATCCTCGAGACCGCGAGTACCCAGAAGGTCCCGATGCTGCCGGTCTGGCTCTCCCCCACCCAGGTCAGAGTAATACCGGTTGCAGAACGCCATCTTCCGTTTGCAACCGAGGTGTCCGGCCGGATCCGGAGTGCCGGTATCCGTGCAGACCTTGACGACCGGGATGAGAGTGTCGGGAAGAAGGTCCGTGACGCTGCCATGGACTGGGTGCCCTACGTGGTCGTGATCGGCGATGCCGAGATGGACAAAGGTATCCTGACCGTGACTATCCGGGGGCAGTCGCAGCCAAACAAGCCGCACAAGGAGATAATGACAGAGGATGTCCTGATCGAGCTCGTGCAGGAAGAGACCGCATGCATGCCCTACCGGCCGCTGTATACACCGGCGTTGTTGTCGAAGAAGGCACGGTATATCTAATTTTTATTTTACAACATTCCAAACAGCGTTAAAATTCACATTGTAATTGCTACGAGAGGCAGATTTTTACCCTCTCCCCAATTCAATTCAGCAACCCATCAGGGTTTTCTAAGGAGTGTTCGCGTCGTTGTCACCATCCATCTCCAGTTGAGGGCGATATGTACCAGGAGAAGTAGTGCCAGAATGATGCCGCCCCAGTCATGTGCAACGCTGATAGTATTATAAGGGAGAATGAGACCAGTTTGCGATACATACCGGATAAGCTCGGGGAACTTTACAATGCCTGTGATCACGGAGATAGCAGCCGAGATAAAAAGCCCGACGTTGACACAATACATCACTTTGGTACGCAGGTTCATATTCGCCAGTCTCTGGAAGCCGGATAATAAAAACTATGGGTTCGTTCGCACGGGAGATCGTGGCCGTCGACTCACTCTTTTTGATGTTTTCTGGCGACCAGACTTTGTGAGATCCCCTGGTTTTCAGGTCTTTTTCCGGTTCACCCAAAGAACGACTCACTCAGGTTGCCGCTCAGGGAATATCCACGCTGCTCCCAATAACCCCGGTACCCTGGATCATCAGATAGCTCGATTCGCGTCACCCATTTTATCCACTTGTATCCCCACCTGTCTTCAGCCACGAGTGTAAAAGGATATCCGCGATCAACGGGAAGCGTGACATTGTTCATCCCGGAAGCGAGCAGGATAGCATTTTTTTTCACATATTCGAGAGGCAACGACGTAGAATAACCGTCATATGCGTAAAAAATCACCGTATTTGCTCCTGGACTCGTTCCTGCTTCATCAATAAGGTCTGCGACCATCACGCCATCCCAGAGGATCGTTGCATCCCATCCCTCGACACAGTGAAGGGTCACCATTTTTTCATAATGGGGATAGGCCAACACTTCACTGTAGTTCATGGTCAGTGGGCGATCGACAAGTCCATCGATCCGGAGCTGATAGTTACTTATGTTCACGTATTGCGGTCCCTTGATTGAATTTTCCCTGAAATCCGTGACCGAATCTAATTTTTGTCCCTGGTAGTCCCTGATCTCGACCGCAGCAATTGCCCTGCTTGTGTTGGATTCCGGGATACCAGAGGGGAAGAAGACAACCGCAATGAATACAGTGAGAACAATTACCGAGAGAAGTAGTAAGACCAGCCTCTTTGTCTCCATAATTCGCAATTCCACGTAGAACTAATCTTTTTTTTACAATCAAACCTCACGTGTTGCAAGCTCATTATTCTTTTGACGTTACCAGAGGCGAAAAACAGCGGTATCATCTCCTGCAAACCTCTGTTCTTAGAGAGGAATCCACGAACCCAGGAGAGCTATTCTGCTCCATTGCCGGGGTGTCCTGACCCAAGTGGTGGCTATTCGATTCGATTTCCCCTCATTGGCTCGTGGAGGAAAGGTGGCTCTGACAACCTGCTCATCTTTTACCTTCCTTTTCCATGTATCAACAACTCATTTTCGTAAGCTTCCTTTCACAATCCTCATGTCGGCTGTTTCTGGAGATCATCACCCGGTATCCGGCAGGAATATCACTGATAACAGGGAGAGGATCATTTCATGAAAACCACCATTATTTTCCATTCCTATTCCGGGATAACCCGTGGAATCGCCGAACGGATACAGGCAGCCTGCGGGGGTGACCTTATCGAGGTGAAGCCAAAGACCCCCTACAACAAGCTCACAGCCTATACCACAGGGAGCATGAGGGCACGGCGGGAAGAAGCCGACCCTGTTGAGCCCGGCGAAATCGATCTCGCTTCATCGGATCTGATCATCCTGGGAACGCCGGTCTGGTTCTGGAAGACCACTCCGGTCGCCAACGGGGCGATCAACGCCCTCCGGAACTGTGGAGGGAAAAAGGCAGTGGTCTTTGCGACCTGCGGTTCCAAGGCCGGAGAAGCCATCCCTATGATGAAGCGGGCTCTCCAGGAGAAAGGGGTCACGGTTGTCGGTGAGTTTGTGCTGACTCGCAATGATATCGGGGATGAGCAGAAGGTCGCCGGGCTGGTTGATGCAGTGAAGGCTGCAGCAGGCAGCCCCTGATATACTTCCCATTCATTGTTACTTTAGCTCCTGTAGACTCATTGGCCGTGGTACAGCCGGCATTTCATCCAATTATTTCCCACGAGAAGGCTTCTTTTCGAAAAAGACGCATCAGGGGGTGGAGCCTACGGCTTACCCCCGCTGCTGCGGCGTCCCCCACAATGCGATAGGGAGTGTAAGTGAAGATCGCACCAGAGCACTGGTTGATTTCGGGGTGTAATCTTCTCCTTATCCCAGTTTGTATCCGAACCTCCTGAGCAGATTCACCCGCTTCCGTACATCATCGGGGCTTTCTACGCCCGATGGCGATGATCCATCGATGACCCCCATGATTCCCCGTCCCAGAGATGTCTCTGCAATGATCACATCGACTGGATTGGCGGTCGCACAATAGATGGTGCAAACCTCCTGCACGTTTTTTATGGTGTTGAGCACGTTGATTGGGTAGCAATTCCGGAGAAAAAGGACAAACGAATGTCCCGCCCCGATAAGGAGTGCGTTCTTCTCTGCCAGTCTTTTCAGCCCGTCATCACTCCCTTCAACCCGGACGAGGCAATCACCCGATGCTTCGCAGAATGCCAGCCCGAACTGTGCCCCGGGCACTGCGCCCGCGACCGCCTCGTAGAGATCCTCTGCAGTCTTGATGAAATGAGCGTGCCCGAGGATCACGTTCACCTCTTCAGGTTTGTCGATCGTCACGACAGAGAAGGTAAGTCCGCCCGCCATGGATATCACGATCCACTGGTGAGCTCACCGGGAAAATGAATGTGATGGTGTCAGGGCACAGGGAAATTGAAACAATACGATGAATCCCCTGGTGACTCGGGCATCCAAATGAAAATGCGATCGGCACGTGTCCAGGCTTGTCATACTTTCTCCTGGGAATAAAGACGGTCAGGCTGACTCCAGGATATTGGCCGCGCTCTCCCCCAGATTCCCTGCCAATGGTATAATAACCAATTACTTACCACCACTTTTTATGCGACGGAATATCCTCTTTCTTTCTCTCATCGTAGTCCTGATCGCTGCGTGTGCAGTGCCCGGGTGCCTGGGTCCAGGTACTGCTAGTATCACCAATGTCACTACGGACAAGGACCTCTATCACTCAAAAGAGAACATGACGATAACTGTCTTTGCAAATGCACAGGGGGATATGAGCAACACCACACTCAGGATCACCGGCATCAAGAACAAGTACGGTGAATTTCAACTGGATGATGAGATTCCCGTGAATCTCTCAGCCGGCAGTAACATCATACCGTACCAGCACAAGATGCCGACCTGCTCCTCCTGCTCGGGACTGAGTGCAGGGACCTACCAGATAGACGTTGCACTGGTCCAGAACGGGGTTATCATCTCGAATACGACCCACTCTGTCGAGTTACAGCAATAATTCTCTTTTTTCGGCTCTTTACTATCTGGTGCAGGTATGATTGATGAACCGGATACATTTTGTAGAG
>CAZRAQ010000042.1:0-8302 GCA_964598015.1 uncultured Methanoregula sp.
TACCCCCAGCGGGTGCATAAAAGCCTCACCAGACGGATCCTGGTCCTGGAGAGATGAGGACCATGGTTCCCTTTCCCGATAAAAGATAAATCCGGGGCAGGACAAGATCGTACCACCAACCGCGTGAAGCCAGAAGACGTTCCCTGAACATGCCACAAGACAACCCCCCGGTAATTGCCTGAATGCCGGAAAGATACACCATGGAGAAAAGCACACTTCGCATCTGCAGCCGTTCCGTTGCCGGGATCAGGCCGGTCAATGAAGATACCTGCGGGGTGCAGCAGTACGATCACCCCCTTGGCACGGTCACCCTGCTCGCTGTTGCCGATGGCCTTGGAGGCCACCCGGCAGGAGAGGTGGCAAGCGCGCTTGCCGTCGCTACCCTGATAAAAGTGACAGGAGAGAGCCTGCCCCTCCTGCAGGACCTTGGTGCAGAGTCGTTGCAAATGCTGATGGAGTCCGCATTCAGGGAGGCGAATAACGCCGTCATTGCAGAAGGTGATAGTGACGTGCGGTGCTGGGGGCTTGGGACCACGCTGGTCGCGGCGCTCATCTCTCCAGCGGATGCATGCATCATCGGGAACATCGGAGACTCACGCGCGTACCTCGTCTCCCACCGGGCCCATCGGATCACCCGGGATCATTCCCGGGTCCAGGAGCTTGTTGATGCGGGGGTCCTCACCCCTGCCGAGGCGGAACAGCATCCCATGAAAAATATTGTCACCCGTATCATCGGGCGGACGGGTGAGGTGCCCGATATGTTTGCGTGCAGTCTGAAGGACGCACGCCTCCTCCTCTGTTCCGACGGGCTGATGGATGGCCTGGGAGAGCAGGATATCGTGCCCGTGATGCGTGGGATAGGGCTACCCGGCATTTGTGACCGGCTTGTCGAGAGAGCATTTGAGAAGAGCCGGGACAATATCACGGTCGTTGTCGCAGAGTGGACTGGCGGGAACGACCGGTAAAAAAGGGGTGGGTTTATTTTTTGGATCCGGGGGCGGCCGTGACAATTTCCACGGCACGCACCATCTGGGGCAGCATCTCTTCAGGGAACCCCATGACCAGCTCCCCATCCTCGATCCCGGAAAATTTTCGTGATCCATCGCACCCGAGCGAGTAGTTGGCAGTGCCCGTCAGGTAGGTCTGGGCGGTCGTGTCTGCACAGACCGACTGGATACCTGAAAACTGTGAGTGCACCCGTCCCCCCAGCTGATACAGGGTTGCCTGTGCAAGTTTCAGCATCACCCTGGCGGGTGCAACGATCAGGATGACCTGGGGGGTGAACGGCGCTTTTTCAAGGGGTGCATACATCGTAGCATACGTTGCCCCTGATTCGAGGTGCGGTATCTGGTCGATCGTCCTCTTGCAGGCAGCGGGGCTCTCGAATTTGCCCAGTTTGAAGTAAAAATCACCTGTCTTGAGGCTTTCTGTGATCTCACGCAGCCCGAGGGCCCAGGCCCCGCCCATGCACTCATGGTTCTCAACGGTCGAGTAAAAGACCCTGCCCTCCTTCCGGGCGAGAGAGACCATCTGGCAATGCCGCACGGCTTTATCCAGTTTCTCCACGCCCTGCGGGATCTCTTCTTTCTTGTGCACGATACGGATCGCGACCGGGGAGGTGGTCAGGCCGAGCGCCTTTTTCAATGCCTCAGCAGCTTTGGGATACTCAGTGATCAGCATGGGGTATTCTCCATCTGACAATCGCTTTCGCAGTATGATATGATAAAAATGTGGAATGAGTACTTTTCAGAGCCTGCGGAGCTTCTGGTCGACTTTCTCGAAAAAGTTTCTCCCCACATCGACAAACAGTGCGTGTCTCTCCGACTTTTTTACCCGGATGGTCGCTTCGCACCCGAGGTCCATGCTCTTCTGCCCGTCGATAACGAGGCTTGCGGGCTTGGCGGATTCGAGCCTGATCTCGAGGGAGCGGTCACTGCTGATGAAGTGAGGCCGTGAGGAGAGCATGTACGGCGCGAGGGGGACGAGGAGTGATCCTTCGATGCGGGGATCGATGATCGGGCCCCCTGCACTCATCGCATACGCAGTGGACCCGGTGGGGGTGCTGACCAGGAGCCCGTCCGACCTGAACCGTTCCGAGAGTATGCCGTCGATGATCACCCCAAACCGGAGCATCTTTGCCGGCCTGCTGGTGACGATCAGGACTTCATTCAGGGCATCGCCGATAGGGCTATCTCCCAAAAAAAACGAGAGCCTCATCCTCGGCTCGACCAGGAATCCGTCCGAGATGGTGGTGAGCACATCCTCTGCCTCTTCCGGCTCAAGGTCGGTAAGGAACCCGACCTCTCCCCAGTTGATCCCGATGACTGGCACCTGCAGATCCATCGTCTGCACGGTGCGGAGGATCGTTCCGTCACCTCCGACAATAACGGCGATATCCGGGCGAGATCCGCTGAACAGCGACCCTGGGCGCCGGAGTGCAAGGGCAGTCTCAGCCTCGTACAGGACCTCGTTGCCGGCTTTTTCAAGAGCATCACCAAGTCCCCCGGTATATTCGAGGGCTTTTTCGTCATCGACCCGGGAAATCATCATGCACCTCATGGGATCACCGCAGGTATTCGATCACCTTCCGGTGCATTGCGCCGTTAGTTGCAACCATGCACCGTCCGACCGTGACCTCGTCGGGAAACCTGAGGGGTCTTCCCTCGAGATCGCTCACTGTTCCTCCTGCTTCCCTGCAGATCAGCATACCGGCTGCTGCATCGGTCACCCTGAGTGTCCCGCGAAGGTCCACAAACCCGTCTATCCTGCCGCACCCGACATACGCGAGCTCAAGTGCGGATGCCCCAAGGAGCCGCCACCTCCGGATCTTCTGGCCGAGCTGCATGGCCCGGCCCGGGTCGAATCTTCTGCCATACACAGAGAGTGCGCTCTCTTCGAGGGAGATGGTCTTTGAGACAAAAACTGGTTTTTTGTCGAGAAACGCCCCTTTACCGGCAGATGCGGTGAACGTCTCCGTGCCCGCCAGGTTCCGGACGTAGGCGTCTTTTACCATGCCATCCTCTGCATACGCGATCGACAGGGCATAAAACGGGATCCCGGCGATTGCATTGTACGTCCCGTCAACCGGGTCAAGGAAGATCGTCCCGGCTTCACCCTCCATCGTGACTTTTCCAGCCTCCTCTGAAATCAGGGTCCTGCAGAGGGGATACCTGCCAAGGAGCTCGATGACGCACTCCTCTGCCACGAGATCGATATGTTTCGTGGGGGTTCCATCTGCTCCCATCCTGATGGTCCTGCCGGCACCCGGCGTACCGATCAGGGGGCCGATGGCATCGGCAACAGCACGGGCGATCAGGTCGCATACAGTCAGGAAGTCCATGGAATCAGGGTTCTTTAGGGTGTATTTATCACATCTTGTATAGATAAATTAAGTAGCGTATACGCTTCAGCGAGTGTCAGAATGAAAGAACAGACAGAAGTTGGTAAACTAAAGGAGGGACGCTATGTCATTGTCGATGAGGAGCCCTGCAAAATCCTCGGCATCTCTGTCTCCAAACCAGGGAAACATGGCGCTGCAAAGGCACGGATCGATGCGGTAGGGATCTTCGATGGGGTCAAGCGGTCGATCGTCCAGCCGGTCTCGGCCAAGACCTATGTCCCCATTGTCGAGCGGAAAAGCGGCCAGGTCATCACCATCGCAGGGACGACTGCCACGCTGATGGACATGAAGGAGTTCACAAACTTCGAGATCGAGATCCCTCCCGACAAGGCAGGGCAGGTAGAGGTAGGAAAAGAGATACCCTACATCGAGTCGCTTGGAAAGAAGAAGCTCGACCTCGATTGAACGAACCACCCGTAATACTCATTTTTTTATCTTCTCTTCTCCTGCCCGTTTGTATCAGTCGTGTCGCCTCTTATCGCGAGTAGAGAGCAGCCGTCTCCCCATACTGGAGCACGTGACCCCGCATCGCCCCGATCAGGTCTGCTTTGGTGCCGCCGGGCGGAAGGCTGAGCATGGCATCGAGCCCGTATACCTTGAACGTGTACCGGTGCGTGGCGCCGGGCGGAGGGCAGGGGCCCGAATAGCCGGTCTTCCCGAAATCGTTTCTTCCCTGCAGGGCGGGAACGGGGTATTGCACCACTTCCTGTGCGGGGATGCCGGCAGGGATCTCATCCCGTGGGGGGAGGTTCCAGATGAGCCAGGGACAGAAGGAGCAGCAGGATGGCTGGAAGGGGTTGACGGCCATCACGGCGACCGATGCCGCTTTCAGGCCAGAAAGCCTGATACGCGGGGAAATATCGGCGCCGTCACAGGTATGGGTCGGCGGAAATTCCAGGAAATCGAGCTTGACGACAAGCGGGTCCATGGAGGAGATATCGGCAGCGATCTATAAAGCAGGATCTCTTCCTGAAGCCACCTGGTATCGAACGGGAAACCCCAGGTCCGGACTCGCAGATGCCAGAACGGACAAGACCTTTTGGACTCTTGTGCTCCCCATGGGAAAGGACCATAGTATCGAAGATCCATATTCTGGAGCAGGTATGGATCCGGGAGTTGGCGAAGCAAACCCGCTCTTCCTGTACACGGACGGGGCTTCCAGGGGGAATCCAGGCCCCTCGGCATGGGCGTATATTCTGGTGGATGAGCACCGGACTGTCATCGAAGAACGAGCACGCACTATCGGCAGGAGGACGAACAACGAGGCCGAATACCACGGCCTTATCGAAGGGCTCCGGGCCGCTGTGCGATGCGGCTGCACCTCGCTCACGGTCTTCTCGGACAGCGAACTCGTGATATGCCAGATGAACGGGACGTACCGGGTCGCATCACCCCGCCTTCTTCCCCTGTATCAGGAAGCACAGGCAGCAGCCAAAAAGTGTGCGGGGATCCAGTATCGCTCCGTCCCGAGGGATCATCCGGTGATTGCGAAGGCAGATCGGCTCTGCAACGAAGTGCTTGACCAGGAAGGTTTCCCTGGGTGAGAGAGGTGGGTGATCCTTTGCCCTCATGTATACCTCTTTATTTCATTTTTTCCTATATACTCCTGCAATCGAATGAGGCTGTTTTTTAATGAAGCAAACAAAGAAGACGAACGAAGAGGAATGCAGTCAGGAATGTGAGGGATGCCCCACTGCGGCGACCTGTGAGAGTGCCAAGGGGAAGGGGAAAGGTCTCCCGGAAAAATCGGATATCGATGTGAAACACGTGATCCTTGTGCTGAGCGGCAAGGGCGGCGTCGGAAAGTCCACGGTATCCGTAAACCTTGCATTTGCCCTCTCTGCACACGGGTACAGGACCGGCCTGATGGACCTTGATATCCACGGCCCGAACGTCCCGAAGATGCTCGGCATCGAAGATCACAAGCTCACCACGATCGGCAACATGATCGAGCCGGTCCGGGTGACCGGCAACCTCGCGGTCATCTCGATGGCGTTCCTCCTCCCGGACACCAGCACCCCGGTCATCTGGCGCGGCCCGATGAAGATGAGTGCGATCTCCCAGTTCCTGTCCGATGTCGACTGGGGGCCGCTCGACTTTCTCGTCGTCGACCTGCCGCCCGGGACCGGGGACGAAGCCCTCTCGATCATCCAGCTCGCCCCGAATGTCACTGGTGCGGTCATTGTCACCACCCCCCAGGACGTCGCCACCATGGACGCAATGAAGGCCGCAAAATTTGTCGAGAAACTCGACATCCGCGTTCTCGGGATCGTTGAGAACATGAGCGGTCTTGTCTGCCCTCACTGCAAGGAAGAGATCGATCTCTTCGGGTCCGGCGGAGGGAAACGTATTGCTGCTGAACTCGGGGTTCCGTTCCTCGGCTCGATCCCGCTCGATCCCGACATGAGAAAGGCTGGCGACGAGGGGAAACCGTTCGTGATCAGGAGCAGGGACAGCCCCACCTGGAAGCGGGTTGACGCCGTCATGGAAGAGCTCGTCAAGGTGGTTGAGCAATAGATGGATTTCAGGGATATGCTCGAGGGGGAAGGGCCATCCCTCCCTGTCTACGGGGACATTTCACTGGTGCTCGAGGATATCGAGCGGTTTCCCCACGCTATCGAGAAGATCTACCGTGCCGCGATGGCGTTTGATGACGAAACCCTCGACCATCTCCGTTTTGCCCTGCTCAGGGTGCAGATCTATTCCGACATCCACCGGAACGAGGACATGGAGCTGGCCCAGAAGATCAAATATGTCGCCCAGGTCCTCGAGAAGGTCATCTTTGGCTCCCTGATGATGGAGCACGAGGATATCTTCGGCTCCCATACGGAATAAATACTTTTTCTGGTGATTTTTTCCCGGGCATGCTTGTAAAAAGCTCCCTGGAACTCCCCAACGCGAATAGAAACGTTTCCTGGATTATTCGCTCAGGGGATACACCCAGGAGAGAGGTTAAAAAAGACCCGGGCCCATCTCCCACCGTACCTATGCTTCAATGAGTAATATCCCCGTTAGTGTCGAGATTATGAATACAACCGTCCGCCACACCTGGCCACCATTTCACGTGGGTCATGCCAGATCAATCACTGCATTGTGCAGGATATCCAGGGTGTCCCGCATCGCCCGTCCTGCATCCCGGAGGTGGTGGTAGATCTCCCGTTTCCTCAATGCATGCATGGCATCTTTTGTCTGCAACAGCTCGGCCATTCCGGAGATGTACACCTCCTCTATCCGGTGATAGTCATCCCGGGCTTGCCGAATCTGTCCTTCCACGGCATTTTTGTCGGAAGTGAGGCTCCTGATTCCCCGCGAGATACACCAGGTGCCGCTCAGAAGTGAGTGTGCCATGTCCTGGATCGGCTGATCCGGTTCCACCCCGAAAGCATACATCTCTTTGACGGTTTCATTTGCAAAGTTGAGGATGTAATCCATCTGTCGGGAGATGCTATAGATGTCCTGCCGGTCAAACGGCGTTGAGAACGACCGTATCAGCTTCTCCTCCAGGTCATGGCGCATACCATCCACCATGGTTTCTATTCGGGCAAGTTCGCTGGCATCTGCAGGTTCCCGCGTTTCCAGCCAAACGAGGAATGCCTGCACACCGGCGACGGTCATCTCTGACTGGCGGGCAAGCATGGATTCAAAATCATACTCACGGGGGAAAATCTCGAAAAGCGGTCTCTTTTTTCTCCCTGTCTCCAGGTTCGCCTGCTGTGTTTCTTTCTCGATATCCATAGTGAATCACACTCCGGTGATAAGGGATGCGACCGAGTAGAGAACGGCTGCAATGACGATCGTCACTGGCATGGTCACTATCATGGCAATCAGGATATGCGTTCCTACTGACCATTTCACTTTCCTTGGGTTCTCTGCCGCACCCACCCCAATCACGGACATGGTGATGATCTGCGTTGAGGAGACAGGCGCCCCAGCCAGGGTTGAGAGGGCAATGGATGAAGATGAGAAGACCTGAGAATCAAATGAGTGTATAGGTTCGATTTTAAAGATTTTTCGTCCCAGCGTATTCATGATACGCCAGCCTCCGCTCATGGTGCCGATTGCGATCAGGATTGCGCAGGCGACCCGGGCCCAGAGAGGCACTTCTGCAGCGGTCGACAGCCCTGCGGTAAAGAGGGCCAGTGCAATAATGCCCAGCTGTTTCTGGGAGTCGTTCGCACCGTTTGAAAAGGCCATGACCGCTGCAGCACACCAGTTGAAGAACACAATGGGTCGGTTTACCGTTCTTTGTGCATTGCGGAGGAGAATACTGGTGCATTTGTGCATCAGGTAACTTCCCACAAAACCGATCACGATCGAGATGACAAAAAAGAGCAGGATTTTGACCAGTCCGGTGATTTCAAACGGAGGGGTGATCAGCTCTTCAATTCCCCAGTAAATACTGCTCATGCCGGCGGCAGCTAACCCTCCGCCGATCAGTCCTCCTATCAGGGAGTGGGTTGATGACGAGGGCAGCCCGAATTTCCAGGTAATGATGTTCCAGATCGTCGCAGTCAGCAATGCGATCAGGAGTACCAGCAACGTCTGTTCGGGGGAATCCAGGAGAAGCAGTCCGGAAATGGTAAAAGCGACAGCGCTTCCCCCCAGGATCGCTCCAATCAGTGCCAGTGTCGCAATGAAAATGATACCCGATTTCGGTGGTGCCGAACGCGATGCGATAAAGGTTGCAGCAATCGAACTGGCGTCCTGAAACCCATTGGTGAAGGTGAATGCAAATGCGAGGAGTACCGTAATAATTGCAATCTCGATCATGAACGGGTCAACCGCGCTTCGTGATTCTCCTGTGATTGTATATCCTATCTCATCATCAAATCATTTGCACACGCTGCTGCGATCTGCCTTTTTTGTTGGTTCTCGTATGGGTGACGGTTATTTTTCGCGGGT
>CAZRAQ010000042.1:8402-16746 GCA_964598015.1 uncultured Methanoregula sp.
CCGTCCGGAAAAAATGCTCAATCCTGCTGAGAGGGAGGATCGGGTGCAGAGAGGGCTGTGAACACCGGTCCGAATGGTGGAACCGACAAAGGAGTACTCCAGAAAATCCATCCATCCCGGTAACGCAGGAGAAGATGGGTGCTCAAAAATTGGATTCATGCAGGAAAAGAGATGTGCTTTTGGATCGAACAGGTATGCCACACATCAGGATCCGTGAGTGTAACAATGCCAAAATACTCATTCATCGCACGGGTGCCAAACCACCCCGGGGCCCTGCACAATGCAGCCCGGGTGGTGATGCGCGAGAAGGCAAACATCAACCGTGTTCAGTTCGACCAGCGGATAGACCCTTACATCGTCTTCTTCGAGATCACCTGTTCGGAGGAGGCATATGGGAGGATCGAGGAGGGGCTTGCCGGAATGGGGTACCTCCAGGATACCCTCCGGCCCCTGAATATCCTCAAATTTTACATCTTTCTCCCGCATGAACCCGGGGCACTCTTCGAGTTTCTGAATACGACGACCCGGTATGATGCAAACATCTCGTACATCGACTTCGATGACCGTGGACGCCACCCCGACCGGCTCACTGTCACGGTCAACCTCGAGGAGAGCTGCACGGCAGAAGGGCTCCTCGATGCGCTCAAGTCCCGCTACCGGATCGAGATCCTCGAATATGACACCACCGGGAAGAAACTCGATGACACGGTCTTCTACATCCGGTTTGCCCAGGAGATCCGGGAGATAATCGGAGCATCGGAAGATCCCTTCCTCTTCTCGTTCCTGGGCGATATCAACCATGCCGTGCAGGAGCTGATGCATCTCGGGCAGGACCCAAAAAAGATCTTCGACAGTTTCCTTTCGACCGGCCGGACGCTCACCCGGACCACCGGGAAGAGTTTCTATGCCGATATCCAGACCATCCCGCTCGGCCCGGAGATCACGCTGACCTGCATCCAGCCCCCTGCCGGGGGCAACGTCTATCTGATCGACACTCCCGCTGGCTGCACGATGGTTGATACAGGGTACGGTATCTATTCGCGGGACATGGGGGCACTCATCCGGCAATCGGTCCGGGGAGGCAGGGACGCCATCCGGCAGCTCGTCATCACGCATGCCGATGCCGACCACTGCGGGGCCGGCGGAGAGATTCCTGTGCCGGCATCGATGCACCCCGGCACCCTTGCTATCATCCGGGCGGCAAACCGGGCGTACGGGTCAAGAAGCGAGGCGTCGGTCCTTGAAGAGATTTACACGACCATGATCAACCTGTTCTCCCGGTTCAATCCACCGCAGGAGGTCCGCCTGTTCGACTCCCGGACTGGCGCCAGGCGGGGAGGATTTTCTGTCCTCTCCACCATCGAAGTCGGGAAGTACCGCTTCGAGGTGCTGGAAGGCCTCGGGGGGCACATGCACGGTCAGATCTATCTCTTCTGCGGGGAGCTCGGGCTGCTTTTCACCGCTGACACCGTGATCAATTTTTCGCATCTCTCACCAGAGCGGGCAGCATACAATACCCTTGCCGTCATCCTGGTCACCTCGGTGAATGTGGACAGCGACGTCTCCCGGATCGAGCGGCAGAACCTGATCGGTCTGGCCCGGGAGACGACTGGTTCGTTTGCCGGCAGCAGGACCCAGTGCCTCGTATGCTGCGGGCATGGCCCCGTCTCCGTCCTGGGGGAAAAAGAGCTGGTCCCGTATGGCGCAGTGGAGCACTACGTACCCTGCGAGTGAGGAGGAGCCCGTTCAAGGATGGCCCTCGCTGCAACAACGAGAGAGCCTGCCGCATCGAGGATCACTTCGGGCGGTGGTGCGAACCGGCTGCTATGGAGAAACCCGCATGAGCCCCTCCCGTCTCCACACCCGACCCGGAAGTAGCAGAGCGGGACACGCGGCTCGACCAGACCAAAGACGCCGAAATCCTCGCTCCCGGTGACCGGTTCGATCCGGATGACCCGCTCTTCTCCGTATGCAAGGGTGAAGGCATCGGCGACTTTTCTCGTGAGCAGGAGATCGTTTGTCATGGGCGGGACGGACTGCGGGAGGAGCGTTATCCGGGGAAAGAGCGGAGGGGAGAGGCCTGCGCTCATCGCCATACCTTCAGCCACCCGCTTGATTGTGTTGAGCAGCAGGTCGCGGATGGCCTTTTTGAAATACCGTATGTTCACCTGGAGGGTGACTTCGTCCGGGATCGCGTTGTGCTTGACCCCGCCATGGACCGATGCTACGGTGATAATCCCCAGTTCTCCAGGAGGCACCTCCCTGCTGACAATCGTCTGGAAGGCGAGGATCATCTGGGCTGCGAGCACGACAGGGTCACGCGCCCGTTCGGGATGGGCTGCATGGCCCCCGATACCGCACACCACGATATCGAGCGATTCGCCTCCCGCAGAGATGACGCCCTCCCTCCATCCGATCGTACCCGAGGGGATGTCGGGGGCGACATGCAACGCGATCGCCGCATCGGGCCTTGGAAAGCGAGTGAAAAGGCCGTCCGCAATCATGCGGGCAGCCCCGGATACCGTCTCTTCTGAAGGCTGCCCGACCATGACCAGCGTCCCTGTCCAGTCATCCCTCCTCCCCAGCGCCCGGGCAGCACCGATGAATGCAGTCATGTGAAGGTCATGGCCGCAGGCATGCATCACGTCCACCTCCCTCCCAGAGGGGTCACGGGACCTGGCCCTGCTCTGGTACGGCAGGCCGGTCTCCTCCCTGACAGGAAGGCCGTCCATATCAGCCCTGATCATCAGGACGGGGCCGTCACCCCGGGAAAGGACGCCGACAACCCCGTGCCCGCCGATACCGCTGGTGACGGAAAAACCGGCTGCGCCGAGTTCCGATGCAATCCGTGCCGCTGTCCACTCCTCCTGTCCTGAAAGTTCGGGATGGGCATGCAGTTCCTGATACAGCCCGAGCAGGAATGGGAAATCCGGTTCAATGAGACCGTGGTAAGAATCCTCCGGCATTATTCACCCCCCCCTTACCTGGTATCGCGCTGTCGGAATTCCCATTCCCGGCGTCACGCGGATCTGCAGAGATAAGGTCGTCCGATCCTTCCAGCAGCTCTTGCAGCAGAAGCCCATCAGCTCCTGCAGCAGAAGGATACCGTCCCCTACGTGCAGGGGAGGGTCACCAGTGCGGTAATACGGAAGAGGTATCATGAACGGAGGTCTCCTTTGCCCGGGCTTTCCTGTCAATCCCGATCTTTAGTCCCCGGGGCATTTCCTCTCAAGGAGGATATGCCGATAGTGGCATAAATCACTATCACTGCCAGGGAATGATCCCCTGTGCGAAACGCACGTGAGACTCCTTCGTCACATCCCCCTAAGTGAAAATCGCGAATGTGATTTACAACGAAACGCACGTGAGAGTCCTCGTCACATCCCCAAAAGTGAACATCGCGGATGCGATTTCATATGAGAGCACCTCCGGCATTTTCCTCCTGTATACTTGTGGCCGTGCTGCATCGTGACTGTTTTCATGCCAAATTGTATGTAGTATGCAGTGATACTCTTCAGTTGGAAAATGGCAGCCAGGCACACAGTGCAGTACATGATGCGGCTGATGGCAGCAAAGATCAAAGATACCGCCGCAGCACTTTCCGACAGCGAGATTGAAGCGTTCCTGTCCGAGTTCAAAGGTGCCAGGAAAGGTGCCAGGCGCATCTACGTGATGGGAGCCGGGCGATCCGGTCTCGTAGCAAAAGCGTTCGCGATGCGCCTGATGCACCTTGGGTTCGTCGCATATGTTGTCGGGGAGACGATCACTCCTGCGATGCGGGAGAACGACCTCCTGGTGATCTTCTCCGGTTCGGGCCAGACAAAGACGGTTGCCGATATCGCGGTGACTGCGAAGGAGATCGGCGGCCGAATCGCTCTTATCACGTCCAACCGTGACTCGAAGATAGGAAGTATTGCGGATGCCATCGTGATCATCGAGAACCAGCGAGACCAGGTGAAAGATGAAACGGCCGGATTCGAGATACGCCAGATGACCGGAGAGCACCGGTCCTTTGCGCCGCTCGGGACGCTGTTTGAAACAGCGGCGATGGTGTTTGCCGATGCCTGCGTGTCGCGCCTGATGGATATTTCAGAGATCGATGAGAAAGAGCTGAAGGACCGTCATGCCAATATTGAGTGAGGAGCAGTATGAAGGAGTACGTATGTGCACAACGGTGCCGGGGAATCGAGATATCGGGAATCCGGAAATTATTCGAGTCAGCCGGGCCGGACTCGATCAACATGGGGCTCGGACAGCCCGATTTTGATACGCCGGACCACATCAAGGAAGGGGCGATCCGGGCTATCCGGGAGGGAAAGACGGGATACACATCGAACATGGGGATCCCGGAACTGCGAGAGGCCCTCTCGGCCAAATTTAGAAAAGAGAACGGGCTCTCCTATGACCCCGGCCAGATCATCGTGACTGCCGGTGCGAGCGAGGCGCTCCATATCATCATGCAGGGGCTGATCGGGGAAGGCGACCGCGTGCTGTTTGCGGACCCGGGCTTCGTCTCGTACGGGGCGCTCGCCGTCCTTGCGGGGGGGAGGCCGGAGGGCATCCCGCTCGATGAAAAGTTCCACATCGATATCGAGGCTGCCAAGTCCATGATGGATGGGGCCCGGATGTTCGTGATCAATTCACCCGGCAACCCGACCGGTGCGGTGGAGAGCCGCGAGTCGATACAGGCCCTCGTCGAGTACGCCATGGATGCGGGTGTAACGGTCGTCAGCGACGAGGTCTACGAGCACTTTCTGTACGGGGCATCCCACCACAGCCCGGCGAAGTTCGGCGAGGATGTGATCACGGTCAATGCCGCGAGCAAGACGTATGCCATGACCGGGTGGCGTCTCGGGTACCTTGCGGGTCCCCGGGAATATACCGAGCAGTGCCTGAAGGTGCACCAGTACTGCCAGGCCTGTGCGACCTCGATATCGCAGTATGCCGCACTTGCCGGGTATACGGGGCCCCAGGACTGTGTCAGGGTGATGAGGGACGAATACCTGAGGAGACGGGATTACCTCTATGCAGCACTCCGGAAGATGGGATTTTCTTTCCCTCTGCCGGAAGGTGCCTTTTACCTGTTCGTGCCGATGCAGATGGATCTCCTTGAGCGGATCCTGAAAAAGGGCGTCCTTGTTGTGCCGGGAAATGCGTTTGGCTGCAATGCACCTGAGTATGCCCGCATGAGCTACGCCGCATCGATGGAGAACCTGGAGACTGCAGTGGAGCGGATAGAGGCTGCGGCTGGTGAATGAAAAAATGGTGAAAGAACTGCTGATCAAACTCTCGAATGCACACGGCCTCTCCGGCAGCGAGGGGAGTGTGCTTGGCATCGTCAGGAAGGAACTGAAAAATCACGTCGATGAATTGCATGAAGACGCCATGGGGAATCTCGTTGCGGTAAAAAAAGGGAACGATTTTAAGATCATGATCGCTGCCCATACCGATGAGATAGGGCTGATGGTGAAATCCATCGATGAAAAAGGGTTTATCCGGTTCGTCACCCTGGGCGGATGGTATCCCCCCACCCTTTACAACCAGCGGGTGATCCTCCATGGGACGGAGGGGAGAGTCGTTGGAGTCCTCGGCGGAAAACCCCCCCACAAGATGGACGAGGAGGAACGGAAGAAAGGGGTGAAGACCGATGACATGTTCATCGATGTCGGGGCGACCAGCAGGGAGGATGCAGAAACCCTCGGCATCGAGATCGGGACCCCGGGGACGATCGATCGGGAAGTAGCCACCCTTGGAAACGGGCGGCTTACCGGCAAGGCGTTTGACAACCGGGTCGGGGTTGCCATGCTCATTTCCGTCCTGCAGAAGGTCAAATCCCCGTTTACCGTGTATGGGGTCTTCACGGTCCAGGAAGAGGTCGGGCTGAAAGGGGCAAAGACGAGCGCCTATACCCTTGACCCGGACTGTGCCATTGCAACCGATGTGACCATCCCTGGCGATCATCCCGGCATCGACAAGAACGATGTGCCGGTCGAGATGGGGAAAGGGCCGGTCGTCACGATTGTCGATTCGAGCGGGAGGGGGTTGATCGCCAGCAGGGGCATGGTCCAGTGGCTGAAAAAGACTGCGAAGGCCCATGATATCCCGGTCCAGTTCGAAGTGGGTTCGGGAGGGACCACCGATGCCACTGCCATCCATCTTGAACGTGGGGGTATTCCAAGCACCACCCTCTCCATCACGACCCGGTATATCCACTCGCCGGTGGAAGTGGTGGACCCACAGGATATCGAAGCGGGTGTGCGGCTGCTCGTGGAAGCCCTCAAGACAAAACCGAAGCTCTAAAACCCGGTCAATCATCTTTTTTCAGGATGCTCCCCGATTGCCTGGCATCAGGTACTCGCCCTGAACCACGTATTCGCCTGGTATCAGGTATTCACCCTGTGTTGTGTACTCGCCCGGTACCAGGTATTTGCCTGGTATCAGGTATTCACCCTGTGTCGTGAAATCGCCCGGTAATCAGGTATTCGCACCTGATCCACGTATTTGCCTGGTATCAGGTAGTCGCCCTGTGTGGTGTATTCGCCCGGTACCAGGTGCGATTGGCTGGAATTTCCAGCAGGAGTATGCATTGGGCTATGAGGAACCAGTGCCATCCGTCATGCCGTGTGGAGAGGTGAAATGTTCGATCATGAGTAATACCTTAGGGTTAACAAAAACCCCCTCCGTGCGACAGTATCCTGCATGAATCGGAACGAAAATCAAAACTGAAGGGCAGTATCAACCGCTTCGGACCGCAGGAAAAAATGTATCCTGAGCGTTAAGCTGATACTAATTCATGTTTTTGGATATCGTATCCTGATACTCCCTGTTCCGGATTTTTTTGGAATAAAACGGTTGTTTTAACGAATTCTCGTATTCAGATAAAAATGCTCTTTTTTCAATAAATGAAATGGAATCATGACCCGATTCTTCATTGAGCCTGCTGCAACCTTTCTGCTGCTGGTTTACCTGGTTAAGCTATACAACTCATCCCGCCGAAAATTGTACAGAACCGTGAAATTGTGTAATGGGTTGTTGCCCTCTTCCAAAATCCAATGTTGCCGCATTGGTATCGTTCACATTGGTATTTTATGCAGGAATAATCACTATAATGATGAAATAAGGCCGTTTCAGACCTGCTTTTCGACGAAAGGTTTATATGCCTTACGATAGAGCATATGATGAATACATTTATATCATGGAATTGGGCGTCGATTAAGACCGTGTTTCATGATTGGAGGATGTATACAGACCTTGTGTCACTGAGGTGTTCGTATGAACATGAAAGGGGTACTCACTATTGTAATGCTACTGCTGGCGGCCACTCTGCTGGTGCTCCCTGTTTCGGGCGCATTTGAAGTGACCGGAATCAATCCTGACAGCGGGATCAATACCAAGGCTCTGGTAGAGGTCACGCTCTCGGGAAATGAACTCCCCGCCGATGCTGGTGTGCATCTCACGCTGGCAGGAGAGCCAAATATCACCGGGGAGTTGCTCAAATACGGGGATGAGAAAAACTGGATCTCCTGCGTGCTCAATCTTGAGGGGAAGAAGGCAGGGATATGGAATGTAGTCGTGGTAAACAATACCGACGGGTCGGAAGCTACCCTTTCCGGGAAAGGATTCAGCGTTGAAAATCCTTCGCCGGTCATCACCACGATAAGTCCTGCTACCGGGTTGAACAACCAGGCTGCTCTCCTCCTCACCCTGATGGGAACTGATTTTCTGAAGGAGCCAGCCTTACCCGCCGTCTCACTCGCCAGAGGGACGGATGCCATCGACGCTCAGTATGTGCAATGGGTATCTGGAACCCAGATCAACTGCACGGTTGACCTCACGGGCGCTGCTGCCGGGACCTGGGATGTCGTGGTTGCGAATTACGATGGCAAATCCGATACCCTTGCAGGCCAGTTCACGGTCGCCAATCCGCCTCCCACGGTCAGCAGCATCCTCCCCTTGTCCGGGAAGAACGATGACATCATCGGCATCACCAATCTGGCCGGGTCCAACTTCATGAGCGGCGCAACCGTGAACCTCACAAAGGAGGGCATGCAGAATATCACGACAATCAACGTCCCGATCGTGCAACCCGGGAAGATTCTCTGTTTCTTTGACCTGGGTGGAGTGCCGGTGGGGACCTGGAATGTCGTTGTCACGAATACGGATGGGCAGGCAGGGGTGCTGGCAAACGGCTTCTCGATCTTCTACCCAAAAGCCCCGACAGTGACGGGTATCAACCCGAACACCGGTGTAAACGATGCACCGGTTTCGCTCACCATTACCGGGGAGGGGTTCCAGCCCGGTGCCCAGGCAACCCTGATGGCTGGTCCGGGAATGGAGATCCAGG
>CAZRAQ010000043.1:0-7809 GCA_964598015.1 uncultured Methanoregula sp.
ATCCCGGTCTATGCCGAATGCGGTGGCCTGATGTATCTCACCGAAGAGATACGGACAAAAGCCGGGTGGCAGGGATCGGAACAGGAGACATCTTCGCAGATGTGCGGGGTCTTTACAGGATCGACGCTCATGCCGGCCAGGCGGGTGGTCAGTTACGTCGAGGGGGAGAGCCATGGCGGAAACCCGGTCGGTGCAGGTCACTTCCGGGGACACGAGTTCCATTACTCGGACGTGATGCTTTCGGAGGACACCCGTTTTATGTACCTCCTCTCAAGGGGCAGAGGCATCCGCGGCCAGCTGGATGGCGCTGTCAGGGATAACACGATCGGGAGCTATACCCACCTTCATCCGGTGAGCAGCCGCGGCATGATCGCTGCATTTGTCGCCCTCTGCAGGGCCCGTTCCAGGGGATAACCAGCAGGTAAAAAATACTAGTACTTCCAAACCTAGCAGGTATGATCATCTATATTGACGGGAAGTTCCTGCCCAGGGAAGAGGCACGCATCTCTGTCTTTGACCATGGATTTCTCTATGGCGACGGGGTCTTTGAGGGGATCCGGGCGTACAACGGGAAGGTCTTCCGTCTCCGTGAGCACCTTGACCGGATGTTTGACTCTGCACGGACCATCGACCTTACCGTCCCGGTGTCAAAGGAGGAGATGGGGGAGATCATCCTCGAGACACTCAGGAGAAATAACCTGAAGAACGGGTACATAAGACCAATCGTCTCGCGGGGTGTCGGGGACCTGGGGCTGGACCCGAGAAAGTGCCCGATGGCCTCGGTGATCGTGATCGCAGTCGAATGGGGAGCGATGTATGGCGATCTCTACGACAAGGGTCTCAAGGCGATCACGGTCTCGGTCCGGAGGAACCCTGCCGATGCACTTCCGCCGAATGTCAAGAGCCTCAACTACCTGAACAATATCCTGGCAAAGATCGAGGCGAACTACAAGGGCGGTGATGAGGCGATCTTCTTTGATACCAACGGGTATATCGCGGAAGGCTCGGGGGACAACATCTTCATCGTCAAGAACGGGGTCATCTACACCCCCCCGACCCTGAACAACCTCCGCGGGGTCACCCGGGCAGTGGTGCTCGAGATTGCAGCGTCGCACGGCTTTGCGCTCGTCGAGCAGAACCTTGGATACTACGACATGTACTCTGCCGACGAGGTGTTTGTCACCGGCACTGCAGCCGAAGTGGGTCCGATCGTCCTGATCGATGGCCGTGTCATCGGAAGCGGCAGGCCGGGACCGGTCACCCGCCAGCTGATGGCTGCATTCAAGACGGTCACCGAGACCGAGGGAACCCCGATCTATAAGTGAATGCTGCAGTGGGGCAGCCATATACACAATTATTTTTACGTTGAAGATCTAACAGGATAGGCAACTTGCTGCTATAGTGTAGTCCGGCCAATCATTTCGGCCTTTCACGCCGAAGACTGGGGTTCGAATCCCCATAGCAGCACTTCTCCAATGAAAATCCGATACTCCCTTTTCATATTTTATTCCCGACTGCGCGGCGTTCATTGTTGGCTGGCATGAAAATGTAACACGCCATATTCTTCCTTTATTCTTGATCGCACTTCGGTCATTTTTTCTGCCCTTATCATATCCCTGAATGCTCATATGCAGGAGCCCGTTTTTAGACGAAAGTACATGAGTAGGTATATCAATTCGGGAGTTTTCTATTCGTATAATAGTGAGTGCTATGGATGACACCCCTTCAGCTGGAGATGAACAGGTCGTTGACATATACATTGTGAGCACTGATGAGACGGTGGCAGTTCCGCTCAAGGAGCGGCTGGGTAAAAAGGAAGTGCGGGTCGCTGTTTTTGCCGACGAAGAAAAACTCGAAGAAGCAAACCCCGGCATACAACCGGATCTCCTTATCTTTGATGGACAGGTAGGGAAACCAGAGATCTGCGAAGTCATCCGCCGGATCAAGGATGACGATGCCAAAAGGGGTATCCCAGTCCTTGTTCTTACCAATGCGGCAACCATGGAGGACCTTTTCTGGGTTCTTGAGAGTGATGCCGACAATTTCATCGCACCCCCCTACGACCTTCCGGACAACCTGTCACTCATCAACGATATGCTGGCCTCTCCCGGAGAGGCGCTTGCACGGGGCGAGATTGAGACCCAGTTCAGGGTCCGGCATGATGAGAAGCCCTATGTCTTTGCTGCTACCAGCCGAAAACTCCTCGATCTCCTCCTCTCTTCTTTTGATATCGTGGTCAGGAAATCAGCGGAGTTGTCTTCCCTCACCAAAAAACTCCAAACGCTCACCGAATCTGCGGCTGAATTGGAACAAACGATTTCCAGGCAGAACCAGGCCACCGAGAGACTGAATGAGACGGTCCGGCAAAAAGAGCAGGCAATTACCGCGTTGACTCAGGAACGTGGGGAATTACAGAAGATCCTGACGCAGAAGACCAATGAGCGGAACAATCTCACCGGAACCTGTGATGCACTCAGGCAACAGGTAGGAAAGCTACAGGATACGCTTTCCACATCTGCTCAAGCGCTGGAAACTGAACGGGAATTGCGACGAGTAGCAGAAGGAAATATTACCGCTGCGATTCAACACCACGAAGAATTTGAAAAACTCAGCCGCAAAGGATACGAAGAGCTCGAGCGCGTCAACACCGATCAGGCCGCAGCAATCGGGCAATTAAAAGAAGACCTCACAAAGGCTGCCGGCCAGATCCAATCACTGCAAGCGGAACTCACAACTCTCACCACGGAAAAATTGCACGCCGAACAGGGAGTCCTGGCACTCACAGAATCTGCTGCCGGGCTGGAGCGCGTCAATACCGATCAGGCCGCAGTCATCGGGCAATTAAAAGAAGACTTTACAAAGGCCTCCGGCCAGATCCAATCACTGCAAGCGGAACTCGCCACCCTCACCACGGAAAAATTGCACGCCGAACAGGAGGTTCTGGCACTCACGAAGTCGGCCGCTGACCTGCGATTGACGATAGCAGGGCAGACCCAGGCAAACGAGACCGTGAACTCGACCGTCCGGGAAAAAGAACTTGCGATTGTCGCATTGACGCAGGAGCACGAGGAACTGAAGAAGGTCCTGGCACAGAAGACGAATGTGCAGAACGATCTCACCGGTGCATGTGACGCACTCAAATTGCAGGCAGGGAGACTGCAGGAAACGATCGACTCAGCGAATGCCGCTCTTGTGACGGAGCGGGAGCTGCGACGGGTCGCAGAAGAAAATGAAAAACTTGCCGCACAACGATACGAAGACCATGCAAAAAAGATCCGCAGCGCACAGGAAGATCTGGAACGTGTCAATAAGGAACGGGACGTGGTTATTGGGCAATTAAAAGAAGAACTCAATAAGGCCAATGGCCGGATCCAATCACTTGAATCTGATATCACCACCCTTGCCACTAAAAAATTATACGCTGAACAGGGAGTACGGGCCCTCACCGAATCTGCCGCCCAACGGGAGCGTGCTGTTACCGACCAGGCCGCGGCAGTAGCGCAATTACAGGAAGAACTCAGGAAAGCTGCCGGCCGGGTCCAATCCCTCGAAGCGGAGGTCACTACCCTTGCAGCGGAAAAATTGCACGCCGAACTGGAAATACGGACACTCACCACGGAACTCGGGCGGACAAGGACCCTGCTTGCAAACGAGTATAAGAGCCATCCAGGCATCGATGAGCAAAAAAGCGCCGAAGAGGAAAATGACGGTGCAGGCACAGAGCGCCACATGGTGCAGCAGTCCCTCTTTTCAGGAGAAAAAAACGCCCCGCAAGAGGACTTTTTCCCATCAGATGAACCGGGTATTGCCACGGAAGGAAAGCAGCTGGCCAGGCCATTTTCCCGTGAAATTACGCCCCTGTCTCAACAACCCCAATTACCCAGGAACGACCTGGTGAAGCACGAACCATCCGGGGAGATCCCCCCTGTTGTCTCCGGTCTCATTTCCCGGGTGTCAGCAAGCACCGATGCTGATGATCTGTTTTTCGTTCATGAACACGATGCAGAAAAAAAGGATACGGCACCCGAACCGTCAAAAGGTACTCAAGTTACAGATGAAAAAACCCTTGATGCATATACACGGCAGCCACCTTCTTCCGGACCTGATCGAGCTGTGCTGCCAGCCTCGTATGCTGATACAAAACCGGAAATAGGAATGGCGGAAAAAAGAGAGCCGCTTGGTAGTGGGGCAGGATCCGGGGCACGATACGATGAGACTGCTGAAGAGTCGGGAGGATCTGCCCCGCTCGGAGATATCTCGTTTACCACCCAGCAATGGCTCGATCTCCTGAAGTGGTCGCATCACACGGACACCTTGTCCCAGAGCCAGCGGCAGAAGATTGTCATGATGGGAAGGCTGGTCCAAAAAGACGGGAGACTGACGAAGAAACACCAGGAGCAGGTCAGGGAGATCCTTTCCTTCGTCTATGCACGTGGATTTCGCCCCTGAGAGAGAGATCACTTTTTCATTTCCCTGAAGAGCAGCAGGGAGCCGGGCAACCGATCTCACTGCAGGGAATGTACTGTTCTAAACCCGGCCTGCGCCTTCTTCTGTCAGAGGCTTTCCAGCACTTCCTTGCTTCGAAGAACGCCATCAAAATCCTTGACCTCAAGAACGGCTGTCGCCTTCTTCTCCCGAAGCGCGGCAATCACCGGGGAAAAATCGATATTCCCCTCTCCCACTGCACTGTGGGTATCTTTTCTTCCATCGTTGTCATGGATGTGCATGTGGGAGAAGCCGGTTTTAAGGAATTCGGGAAGGCAGTGATTCAGGTTCGCATGCCCTATATCGAGGGTAAAACCGGTGTCTTCGATAACCCGGATATCATCCGGGGTCCGCAGGTGGAAATAGTTCATATCCGCCATATTTTCAAACCAGAAGGTGAGCGAGAGATCGGCTGCAGCATCATGAAGCTCACGCAGTGATTGTTGAAACTGCCGGTCTGCCACCCCCTTCTCCTGGTCCCATGCATGGTAGCCGGGATGCATGACGACCGGTGCCCCGATCTCAGCAGCGATAGAGAAGCAATCGGTCATCACTTCGACGCTCGCCTTGCGGATGGCCTCAAAGACACTCGCGATGTTCATCCCGTGGTAGGGGGCATGAATCACGAAGTCCTGCGTGTAGCGCTCAAGGACTGCCGGGTCGTTGATGAAGTGAGCTCCTTCGTCCATCACCTCGATAAGGTCTGCGACGCATGACAGGATGTCGAGGGCTTCGTCAAGCGGACGCCCGATGAGGCAGTAGCTTGAAACACCGAGCTGCATGTGCATACTGGGGACTGGGGTCGATAAAAACATACGCGTAAGGGAAATGGCTGACCGGGATTATATCCGGACCAAAAGGGATTGGCTTTTTTTAGCACAAGCGGCCTGTTGCAAAAGGTATCTTCACCAAAATTAATCTGCACGCTTCTTTTTATCGCTCTTTATCGCGTAAAAGCAATAGGGATCGTTGTGGAAGATTCCGCTATACCCGATAGACATGGACGAGCACCCGCCCTTGCATTCCTCTCCCTTTTCACAAGAGGTGCAGTTCGGACCAAGGTCCTTACACGTGAATCCGCGGGTATACGCAAAGAGTGTTGGATCAAACCAGATATCCCATAAATCCCTGCAACGCAGGTCTCCTTCCGTGTAGTCATCGGGCAATGAAAGGCATCCCTTGACCCTGCCGTCACTTGTTATTCCGCAGGCCTTATTTTCTTCTTTTGTTTTTCTGGTTGGCAGCGATCTTTTCTTTGGCAGTCATTGGGACATCCCGTGCAGGGGCTGCCTTTGCAGTGGAGCCTTCAACAGGTTTCGCCTCGCTGCTTTCCGGCTTTTTGCTCTTCCCTTTCGAATTTCCCTTGTCTTTCATGGTGAAAAGATATGGCCCGGTATATTAAATACTCTCCTTAAAAGAGAGCATTGGATGCACCTGATCGAATGAGAGAGCCCGCAGAACACGCTGCATGAAAATGAAGGATTGGAACAGTTCACCTGTTTTCCTCAGATCTGACATGATATGACTACCCCTTGCACGCGAAGCACTCCTGATCCTCCCGACCGGCCGAAACATTTAAAACTCATGAGCCGATTCTCACAGTGGGGAATTTCCATGGCTGCAACCGAAAAACCTGGTATTGAATTCCCAAGTGTGCTCGACAGTGCGTACAAGGAATACAAGCGGCATGTAAAGGTCGCCGATATCATGAGCAGGGAAGTCGCCACAACCAGCCCTGATATCCCAATGGCGGATGCTGCAAAACGCATGGGTGAAAAGCACATCGGGAGCCTGATTGTGCTGCAATACGGAACACCGGTCGGTATCGTGACCGAGCGTGACCTGCTCTCGAAGGTACTTTTTGGGGGCCTTGCTCTTGAGACCACCAGGGTCGGGCAGGTCATGTCCTACCCGCTGATCAAAATATGTCCGGATATCGATATCCGGGAAGCGGCCAGGACGATGACCCGGAGGAAAGGGAGACTTGCAGTCTTCAGATGCGGGGATATCGCAGGGGTCATCACGGCATCCGACCTTATCAGGGAGATGCCCGATGCTCCTGAGACCTCCCTCATCGTCGATGAATTCATGACAAAGGAGGTTGTCAACATCGGAGAGGACGAGACGGTCGATGAGGTTGCACGGATCATGGGAAAGGAGCGGATAGGGAGCGTGATCGTGATGAGGGATGAGAATCCCTGCGGGATATTCACGGAACGTGACCTCCTCACTACCTTCCTCGCCCGGGGCAGACCACTTGATGCACCGGTAAGCCTGGCATCCTCTTCCCCTCTGATCACCGCTCCTGTAGGGATCAGCATCCATACCGCAGCAAAGACCATGGCTGCACAGCATATCCGACGTCTGATCCTCACAAAAAAGAAAAAGATAGCGGGCATTATCACTGCGAGGGATCTCGTCGAGGCGTATGCACGGTAAACATGTGACGATGATGTACTGAAACGTGCCCATTTGAGCGATTGAAAGGTCCCGGTCACCTGCCGGTCAGCTCGCTCTCCCTTTTTACGGCTCTTCGCTCTCCACTGTGGGTATGAGTGATGACCCCACATGCGATATCCGCTGACGAACCCAAAAAGACGCCACAGCGGCGGTCCAATGACGGCAGTGGCAAGTACGCACAACCCCGGTTTTCGTCTCCCTGCTCAACACAGCTGGACAGCTGATGGAGGAAAATTCTGTTGCTGGCATTTTCATCACAGGGTCAAATCCTGAAATGCCGATTGCATCTTCTTACCATCATACAAGCGGTATTCTCAAAGGAAAAGCACGAAAGGTTCATGCGTCGGGCCTGTTGCTGAACGCCCCATGAGGATTCTTAAGGGGTTTCTTCAGGATTCGTCGGGTGCATGTATTTTTTTGTCCGGGCAACTGCCTGTTTCAGAGGACTGCATCAAGCCCGATAGACAACGCATAGATCAACATGGCGACATGGAAAAGTGGCAGGACTTTGAGCCCGGTATCCTGCGTCATGCTCCTGGAGATTTTCCAATTTGCGACGATAAGGAGACAGAGCCCAAGGAGGATTCCTGCCCATGCTATCCAGCCGAGACGAGTCATGAAGATCAGCGCAGTCACAGCATGGATTCCGGTAAATCCTGCAATCCAGAATGACGTGCCGGAGAGCCCATAGAGCGTTGTCACGGTGTTCATCCCCCTTGCCCGGTCGTTCTTGACATCGATCAGGTCATTTGCCCCAAGATGTGCCTGGGCAAACGGGTAAAAGAAGAGGAAATATAAAAGCGCGGTCACATCAGGGTTCCCGAGACAGAGATACCCGGCGACGGGGAAGAGCGCAAAATCAGT